>JAVHVL010000273.1:0-10314 GCA_032160565.1 Pseudonocardiales bacterium
AGAGGTTCGTCGGCATGGCGGAGATGTACGGCAGCCCGTACTCGCGCCGCAGTGCCTGCACGTGCAGCACGCCGGCGATCTTGGCGATGGCGTACGCGTCGTTGGTGGGCTCCAGCGGGCCGGTCAGCAGCGCATCCTCGCGGATCGGCTGCTCGGCGAACTTCGGGTAGATGCAGCTGGAGCCGAGGAACAGCAGCCGCCGCACGCCGTACTCGCGCGCGGCGTCCAGCACGTTCACCTGGATGCGGAGGTTGTCGCTGAGAAACTCCGCCGGATACCTCGAGTTCGCCAGGATGCCACCGACCCGGGCCGCTGCCAGCACCACGACTTCGGGGCGCTCCAGCGCGAAGAACGCAAAGGTGGCCTCCCGATCGCGCAGGTCGAGCTCGGCCGAGCGGCGCCCGATCAGGTTCGTGAAGCCCTGGGCGTCGAGCGCGCGCCACACCGCCGACCCCGCCAGGCCGTGGTGGCCGGCGACGTAGAACGGCGCCGACCTGTCCAGTTCGATCGACACGTGTGTGGACCCCCAACGGTTCTGTGCCTGTTGGCGATTGTGCCGCACCGGGCGTGGCGGTGCCGCTCGCCGGCGTGCAGGTGTCCGGCCAGGCTGGCCGGCTGAGCGATCAGTACGCGCCGCGGCCGCGCAGCACCGCCCATACGGTGCGCGCGATGATCGCCACATCCAGCGCCAGCGACCAGTTCTCGACGTAGTACAGGTCGAGCCGGACCGACTCGTCCCACGAGAGGTCGCTGCGCCCGCTGACCTGCCACAGACCGGTCATGCCGGGCTTGACGAGCAGCCGCCGGTGCACGTGGGTGTGGTAGCGCTCGACCTCGTCCGGAAGCGGCGGGCGGGGGCCGACGAGCGACATCGAGCCGCCCAGCACGTTGAACAGCTGCGGCAACTCGTCCAGGGAGAACTTGCGAAGCATCCGCCCCGCCGGCGTGACGCGCGGGTCGCGCCGCATCTTGAACAGCATCCCGCCGTCGGCCTCGTTCATGTCGAGCAGCGAAGCGCGCCGCTGGTCGGCGTCGCGGTACATGGACCGGAACTTGTAGACGAGGATCTCGCGGCCGTCCTGCCCCATCCGCACGCTGCGGTACACCACCGGGCCACGGCTGGTCAGGCGCACGAGCAGCGCGATGATCAGCAGGAACGGTGCACCCAGGGCGAGGATCAGCGTCGAGCCCACGACGTCGAGCCCCCGCTTGACCAGCCGGCGCAGCCCGGTGAACTGCGGCTGGTCGACCCACATGAGCGGCAGCCCCTCGACCGGGCTGACGTGTACGCGCGGGCCGGCCACCTCGGTCAGCCCGGGGGCCATCACCATGTTGCGGCCGGTGCCCTCGAGCGCCCAACCGAGTTCGCGGATCCGGCGCGGGCCGAGCCCGGACCCTGCGACGGCGACGATGTCGACGCCGAGCTGTTCGGCCAGCGCGGCGGCCTCACTGACCTCACCGACCACGGGGACGCCGTGGGCGACCTCCTCGCCGGTTTCCGCGTCCTCGACGCAGGCGCCCACGACGACCAGCCCGGCCTCGGGGTTGCGGGACGTGACCTCGGCCAGGTGCCGCACGGATTCGCTGGTGCCGACGGCGAGGATGGCGCTGGTCCAATGACCGCGGCGGCGGCGAGCATGCACCGTCTGCCGCCCGGCGTAGCGCGCGAGCAGCATCAGCAGGGCACCGAACGGGATGACGATCGCGACGAACGTGCGTGCCAGCAGGATGCCAGTGAGGTAGCCGATGACCGCCACGGCGCCGATCAGGTTGACGCTGCCGCGAAGGACGCGCTGGTACTCCTGCGCGCCGGTGCTGATGCGGCGGATCTCGTACGCGCCGGCCGCATGCAGGCTGAGCAGCCAGCCGAGCGTGATCAGCACGCTCCAGAACATGTAGGCCACGGTCAGCGCGTCAGTCGCGAAGCCGAACCTGATCAGCCAGCCGAGGGCGACTGCCAGCGTCGCGGCGACCGCGTCGGTGACCAGCAACTGCCGGACGAAGGTGCGCGACCAGTGCGCAACGGGTTCCAGCGGCAGCTGCGCCAGCCGGGTCGCGGCGCGGTCGAGACGAGCGGCGGATCCGGTCGGCAGGGACACCAGCGGTGGCTCCAACGCCCGTCCGGCGAGGTCATCAGGGCCGGACCAGGGGGCAACGCGCGTCACTTAATCCATCCCTCCCTCACCGTCGCGGCTGAGGGTGAGGTGATGCGCGGGCGCGCGTCCCTCTGCCCGGCCAGCTGCGCCGACAAGGATCTCTTCGAACTTCGAGCTGATCAAATCGATGTCGAATCGCTTTACCGCCAGCGCACGCGCGCGCTCGCCCAGCACCGTGAAGCCGCCTGGATCGTGCGAGAACATCGCCAACCAGGCCGCTGCCTCGTGGGCGCCGGCCTGGTCGGGCTCGGCGACGTAGCCGCCGGCCGCGCGAACGTCCTCGGCGCAGGGGTTGGCACCGGGCACCAGCGCGATCGTGGGGCGGCCCACCGACAGGTAGCTCAGCACCTTGCTCGGTACCGAGAACTGGGCGGCATCCGGCTCGAGGAGCGCGACCATCACGTCGGCGCTGGCCAGCACGTCGCCGAGCTCCTCGGCAGGCTGGTAGCCGAGGATCCGCACGTCACTGCGACCGGCCGAGGCCGCGGCGAGATCGTCGGCACCGACGCCCTCGGAGACCACGATCAGCGTGACATCCACGCCACGGGCACGGGCGCCGTCGAGCAGGTCTAGAAGTAGCAAGGGGTTGTGCTTGCGCCCGAGCGTGCCGGCGTACATGAGCCGGACCGGCTCGACGGGCAGGCCGTGGCGGCGGCCCCATGGGTTGTCGCGCCGGCCGGGCACCAGCTCGTCGAGCGGCGCCCAGTTCGGGATGACCGTGACGTGGTCGCGGCGGGCCCCCCAGCGGGCGTACTGCTCGCGGAACGGCTCGCCGATGGCGACCACGGCGTCGGCCGACTCGATCTGGGCGCGCTCGATCCGCTCGACCCGGTTGCGGACCGCGTTCGCGACCGGCGCCGGCAGCTTGCGAGCCGCCTCCGCCGCAACACCGAGGCTGTACACGTCCTGATGCCAGAGCACCCAGGGCTGGCTGCGACGGGCGAAGTACCGGCGCATCCGAGCCAGGGCGAACAGCGGCACGTTGCAGGCGACGACGACGTCGAACTGCTCGGCGTCCAGCTGCCACTTCCAGGCGCGGGCGTAGGCGAGCTCGAAACGGGTGCGCCCCACCGGTGAGTACTTGACCATCGGGGCGGCGGCACTGAGACCTTCGATCCGCAGGCCGGCCGGATCCTGGGCGCCGACCTCCAGGCGCCCGTGGCCGGTGATGTACTGCGCGCTGTACCCGTGCAGCACCTCATGACCGCGCGCGGCCAAGGTCCTTGCCAGTTGGGCTTGGAACGGGTGGCCGCTGAAGTCATGGAGGTTCAGCCGCATGACTTCAAGAACGAGGGAACGTGTTGCAGGTTGCGGAGATCGAAGAACTCGCCTTGGTTAAAATCGGCTTCATGACGGGTGAGCACCGCAAGATCAGAGTGGTCGGCGATCCCGTCCTGCACGCCGTGTGCCGCCGGGTCACCGCGTTCGACGACGATCTTGCGGCGTTGATCGACGAGATGTTCACCACGATGGCCGTCGCCGAGGGGGTCGGGTTGGCGGCGCCGCAGATCGGGGTCGATCTTGCCGTCTTCGTCTACGACTGCCCCGATGCCGAAGGCGTGCGGCACAAGGGGCACGTGGTAAATCCGACGATCACGACATCTGGCCCGATGGACGAGCAGGAGGAGGGGTGCCTGTCGGTGCCTGGCCCGTACCAGGAGCTGGCCCGGCCGTTCGAGGCCACGGTCCGTGGCGTGGACAAGGCCGGCGCGCCGATCGAGGTGTCCGGCAGCGGCTTCTTCGGCCGCTGCCTGCAGCACGAGACCGAGCACCTGAGCGGCGTGCTCTACATCGACCACCTGCCGCGCAACCGCCGGCGCCGGGTGCTGCGCGACATGCAGCCGTTCGAGTGGAACGCGCCGATCCCTTAGCCGATCCGTTAGCCGATCCCCTAGAGTGCGGCCGGTGCGAGCGAACGACGTGCCGACGAGCCTGCAGGACGCCGGGCACCCCGAGGGGCATGACTACGACGTGGGCTCGCCGCACCTCGCCCACCCGCAGCTGCGCAACTGGGTGGTCGGCACGATCCGCGGCGCCATCGCGGATCTCTTCCGTAGCAAGGGATCCGTTCGAGTGCTGGAGATCGGCGCGGGGCACGGCGCCTTCACCGACCACGTCCTGGCGGCCGGCGCGAGCGTCACGGTCACCGAGATGAGCCGGGCCAGTGCCGACCTGCTGCGCTCGCGCTTCGCGCACAATCCAGCCGCCCGCGTGGAGTTCGACGCCACCGGCGAACTCGATGCGCTGGGCGGCCAGCAGTTCGACCTGATCCTGTGCACCTCGGTGCTGCACCACATCCCCGACTACCTCGCCGCGATCGAGTCGTGGATGACCCTGATCACGCCCGGCGGTACGTTCCTCTCGTTCCAGGATCCGCTCTGGTACCCGCGGCGAAGCAGGCTGAACCTGGCACTGGACCGCGGCGCCTACTTCGCGTGGCGACTCGGACGCGGCGACGTCGTCCAGGGTGCTCGCAGCGTCCTGCGGCGGGCGCGCAAGGCCTACGACGAGCAGAACCCGCGTGACATGGTCGAGTACCACGTGCTGCGCCAGGGGTGCGACGAGCAGGCGATCGCGGAGCTGCTGCGCAAGCACTTCGACACGGTTGAGGTGCTGCCGTACTGGTCGACGCAGTCGCGCGCGCTGCAGGTGGCCGGCGACAAGCTGCGCGGCCGCTCCACATTCGCGATCAGAGCGACCGGCGCGCGCTGAGAACCGGTGCCTGGCCGACGGCGCATCGGGCCCGGGCCTTTGTGCCCTGGACTTAGTATCCCTTGCGCGATAAGGCTGTAGGTCTCGCTTTACGACTTCGCCGCCGAGGCGGTGTTCGAACCCTTCATCGGGCGGAGGCGGAGACAATGAACGCCGAAGAAGCTGCCGGGCTTCTGTCCGACCTGGGACGGGTGTGCGCCACCGTCACCGAGCCGGATGACCTGCTCGCCAAAGCGCTTCCCCTCCTTCTCGACCTGGCCGGCGCGCGGGCGGTCCAGGTGCTTCGCCCGTCCGGGGGCGGCCGGTACCGAGTGGCCGCGCAAGCCGGGCAACCTCTGGAACCGGACGATTCGCTAGCCGACCTGCGCAGCGTCGAACGCGGTCGGCTGACGGCCGTGCCCGTGCCCGATGCATGGGCGGCGGATGGCATCCTGCGCAGCTCGGCCCTGCCGCTGCCGGGCCGCACTGGGATCGCGATCCTCGCGTGGGACAACGACCGGCAGCCGGGGATGCCGTGGCTGTCGGCGGCGCTCGCGATGGTTGGCGGCGCGCTGGCGCGCCTGCACGCCGAGGACCAGTTGTCGGACCTGCTGCTGCGTGTCGACAACGCTCAGCAACTGGCGAACATGGGCGACTACGACTGGCACATCGCGAGCGATACCAACCGCTGGTCCGATCAGCTCTATCGCATCTACGGTCACGCGCCGCAGTCGTTCAACGCGTCCTACGAACGGTTTCTGTCGCATATCCATCCCGACGACCGCGAGCGGATCGCGGAGATCCACCAGCATGCGTACGCCACGGGCGAGCCGTACCGGATGATCGAACGGATCGTGCGCCCCGACGGGCAGGTTCGCTTCCTGTCGTCGAACGGCCAGGTGATGCGTGATTCCGATGGAACGCCGGTGCGCATGCGTGGCACATGTATCGACGTCACCGACCGGATCCTTGCCGAGCACGAGCGCGAACGCATCGCCGCTCGCTTCCGTAGCCTCGTCGAGTCGGCTCCCGACGCGATAATGGTCGTCGACGTCCGGGGACAGATCGTGCAGGCGAACGGTCGGGCCAACGAGCTCTTGGGCGCCGATCCGGTGGGGCATGCACTCGACGAGGTTTCGCAGCTGGCCGGGGCCGCGGGGCAGGCGGTGCTGGCCACCGGACTCGACGGTCGCGCCCTCCAACTCGACGTGTCCACGGCCCAATTCAGCCGCGTCGACGACGAGGGCATGACCGCGGTATTCCTGCACGATGCCGCGCCGCGCCTGGCCGGCGAGGCTCTGGCGGCGGCGCTGCGCGAGGTGCAGGTGCGCCGCCGCCAAGCTCTGGAGATCAACGACAACGTCGTGCAGGGGCTGACCGCCGCCCTCTACTCACTGGCGCGGGGGAACGTCGAGGCGGGCACGTCGTATCTCGAACGCACCGTGTCGGCTGCCCGGCGCCTGATGAACGAATGGCTGGGCCCACTCAACGGTGGGGACCTTCAGCCTGGGGACCTCGTTCGGGACGTGCCGTCGACGTTGGACGACGCGCCGCAGCACGATGCCGCTCCAGCGGCCCCCGGCATCGATGCGGACGAGCCGCCGCGGATCCTCATCGTGGACGACAACGACGACGTCCGGACACTCATCCGCGAACACGTCGAGTCGATCGGCAGCTACGACGTGGTCGGGGAAGCGGCCGACGGCGAGGAGGCCGTCCGGATGGCCTCCGGACTGCAGCCCGACGTGGTGCTGCTGGACCTCGCGATGCCGCGGATGGACGGCCTGCAAGCTCTTCCGCTGATCCTCGATGCCGTGCCCGGGGTCCGGGTGATCGTGCTGTCCGGATTCGACCAGGGCACGATGGCCGAGAAGGCGCTGTCCGCCGGCGCGGCTCGCTACGTGGAGAAGAGCGTCCGGATCAACCTGGCCGGAGTGCTCGCCGACGTCCTCAACGCCGCCTGATCGTTGAGGCGGCGGCGATCAGTTCGGCGATCTGGATCGCGTTCAGCGCGGCGCCCTTGCGCAGGTTGTCGTTGCTGACGAACAGCGCCAGCCCGCGACCACCGTCGACACCCTGGTCCTGCCGGATCCTGCCGACGTAGGACGGATCCTGGCCGGCCGCCTGCAGCGGGGTCGGGATGTCGGTGACCTCGACGCCCGGCGCAGTCGCCAGCAGCGCGAGCGCGCGCTGGACGGACAGCGGACGCGCGAACTCGGCGTTGATCGACAGCGAGTGCCCGCTGAACACCGGCACCCGGACGCAGGTACCAGACACCCGCAACTGGGGGATCGACAGGATCTTGCGCGACTCGTTGCGCAGCTTCTGCTCCTCGTCGGTCTCCCAGGAGCCGTCGTCGACGATCGATCCCGCCAGAGGCAGGACGTTGAACGCGATCGGGCGCGCGTACTTCACCGGCTCCGGGAAGGCCACCGCCGAACCGTCGTGGGTGAGCTCGGCGGCACGGTCAGCGACCTGATGGATCTGCTTGTCCAGCTCGTCTACGCCGGCGAGCCCGCTGCCGGACACAGCCTGGTACGTCGAGACCACGAGCCGGATCAGCTCGGCGTCGTCGTGCAGCGGCTTCAGGACGGGCATCGCGGCCATCGTCGTGCAGTTCGGGTTGGCGATGATCCCCTTGTGCGCATTGGCAATCTCCGCACCGTTGACCTCGGAGACGATCAGCGGCACATCCGGATCCATGCGCCAGGCCGACGAGTTGTCGATGACGGTGACGCCGGCTGCGGCGAACTTCGGCGCGAGCTCGCGCGACGTCGCACCGCCCGCGGAGAACAGCGCGATGTCCAGGCCGGAGGGGTCGGCCGTCGCGGCGTCCTCGATGCGGACGTCGACGCCCTCCCACGGCAACGTCGAGCCGGCCGAGCGAGCTGACGCGAAGTAGCGCATCTCGCTGACCGGAAAGCGGCGCTCGGCGAGCAGCCGCCGCATGACACCGCCCACCTGCCCGGTGGCGCCGACCACGCCGACCCGCAGCCCGTTCATCGGAGGATTCATCGGGGGATTCATCGGCCGGTACCTCCGTAGACCACGGCCCGGTCTTCCTCCGTGCCGAGCTCGAACGCGTCGTGCACGGCACGCACCGCGGTGTCCAGGTCGGTGTCGCGGCAGACCACCGAGATACGAATCTCGGAGGTGGAGATCATCTCGACGTTCACCCCCGCCTCGGCGAGCGCGGCGAAGAACTTCGCCGACACGCCCGGGTGCGAGCGCATGCCGGCGCCGACGAGGGAGAGCTTGCCGACGTGGTCGTCGTACAGGAGATCCTCGAACCCGACCTGCTGCTGCACCTTCTTCAGCGCAGCCAGCGCGGTGGCACCGTCGGTCGCCGGCAGCGTGAACGACACGTCGGTGCGCCCGGTGCCGCCCGTCGAGATGTTCTGCACGATCATGTCCAGGTTGATCTCGGCAGAGGCGAGCTCCTGGAAGATCGCCGCTGCCTCGCCCGGCTTGTCCGGCACGCCCACGACGGTGACCTTGACCTCGCTGCGGTCATGCGCCACACCGCTGATGATCGCGTCTTCCACGGCAAGATCCTCCATGTTTCCGGCGACGGTGGTGCCGGGCTTGTTCGAGAACGACGAGCGGACGTGGATCGGCACGCCGTAGCGGCGGCCGTACTCCACGCTGCGGAGGTGCAGGATCTTGGCGCCGCACGCCGCGAGCTCCAGCATCTCCTCGTACGTGACGGTGGACAGCCGACGGGCATTGGGCACGATGCGCGGATCAGCGGTGTAGACGCCGTCGACGTCGGTGTAGATCTCGCAGACGTCCGCCTCGAGCGCGGCGGCGAGCGCGACAGCCGTGGTGTCCGAGCCGCCGCGGCCGAGCGTGGTGATGTCCTTGGTGTCCGGGCTGACGCCCTGGAAGCCCGCCACGATCGCGACGTTGCCGTCGGCGATCGAGTTCTGCACCCGCCCCGGCGTGATGTTGACGATGCGGGCCTTGCCGTGCACCGAGGTGGTGAGCACGCCGGCCTGCGAGCCGGTGAACGACTCCGCCTTGTAGCCGAGGGAGTTGATCGCCATGGCCAGCAGCGCCATCGAGATGCGCTCACCGGCCGTGAGCAGCATGTCGAATTCGCGCCCGGACGGCACGGGAACGATCTGCTCGGCCAGGTCGATCAGCTCGTCGGTCGTGTCGCCCATGGCGGAGACGACGACGACCACGTCGTGGCCGTCGCGCCGGGTGGCGACGATGCGCTCGGCCACCCGCTTGATCCGCTCGGCGTCGGCGACCGACGAGCCGCCGTACTTCTGTACGACGAGCCCCACCGGGTGTCCTTCCGCAGCGCTGATTGAGTCAGCGCCAAGGATACCGGCCCGCGACGGCGCCTTTTCCAGGCGCAGTGGGCGCGCTCAGGCGGTATCGGCGCACTCAGGCGGTCGCCGCGAAGGCCGCGTCCAGGATGTCCAGCCCCTCGGCCAGCAGCGCGTCGCCGATCACCAGGGGTGGGAGGAACCGCAGCACGTTGCCGTACGTGCCGGCCGTCAGGGTGATCAGCCCGTCCCGGTGGCAGGCCGAGGACACCAGCCCGGCCAGCACGGGGTGGGGCACCGTCGTGCCGCTCTCGACCAGCTCCACGGCCAGCATCGCGCCGCGGCCGCGGACGTCGCCGATCACGTCGTACTTCTCCGCGAGCGCGATCAGCCGGGGGCGCATCACCGACTCGATCCGCTGCGCGGCCCCGCAGAGGTCCTCTGCCTGCATCGTCTCGATGGCGCCGAGGGCGGCGGCGCAGGCGACCGGGTTGCCGCCGTACGTACCGCCGAGGCCACCGACGTGCACCGCGTCCATGAGCTGCGCGCGGCCGGTGACGCCGGACAGCGGTAGCCCGCCTGCGATCCCCTTCGCGGTGGTGATCAGGTCCGGCACGACACCCTCGAAGTCACACGCGAACCAGTCGCCGGTACGGCAGAAACCAGTCTGGATCTCGTCCGCCACGAAGACGATGCCCTGCTCGGCGCACCACGACGCGACGCGCGCCAGGAACCCGGGTGGCGGCACGATGAAGCCGCCCTCGCCCTGGATCGGCTCGATGACGACGGCCGCGGTGTTCTGCTCGCCGACCTGCGCGTGCACCGTCGAGACGAACAGCTGGAACGCCTCGTCGGCGCAGTTGTCCGGCCCGGTCGGCCAGCGGTACGGGTAGGCCATCGGCACCCGGTAGATCTCGTTGGCGAACGGACCGAAGCGGTGCTTGTAGGGCATGTTCTTCGCGGTCAACGCCATCGTGAGGTTGGTGCGGCCGTGGTACGCGTGGTCGAACGCGACGACGGCCTGCCGCCCGGTGTAGTGCCGCGCGATCTTCACCGCGTTCTCCACCGCCTCGGCCCCGGAGGTGAACAGCGCGGAACGGGTCTCGTGCCCGCCCGGCGTGAGCTCGGCCAGAGCCTCGGCCACCTCGACGTACTCCGCGTACGGCGTGACCATGAAGCAGGTGTGGGTG
>JAVHVL010000646.1:0-3647 GCA_032160565.1 Pseudonocardiales bacterium
GTTCAGTGACGTCCGCGACGGTCCCGACGAGCCGAACGACTGTGCCGGTGTCGGTCAACACCGCGGCGCCGCGAGCATCCATCCAGGTGTGCTCACCATTGACCGCATCGAGTACCCGATAGCGCAGCGACAGCTGCCCACCTTCGCGGATGAGCCGGCCCGCGGCAGCGTCGAGGGCTTCGCGATCCTCCGGATGCAGGCGACGCCGAAGGCTTGCGGCGTCGTCGACGCCGGACGCCTCGAGACCGTGCATGTGACGCATCGACGGCGACATCTCCAAACCGGCGGTGGCCAGTTCGTACTGCCAGGAGCCGATCCGCGCCATCCGTTGCGCTTCGTTGAGCAGCCGGCACTCCTCGGCCAGCGCGAGCGCATGGCGCCGCCAGACCGACGCGCTGCCCACGTCGCGCGGGGGCGTGGCGGTGTCGGCCGGCTCCGACGCCGCACTGGCAGAGATCAGGGGCACGCCTGCCAATCGGCCGACGGTCCGGAATCCCGACCTCTGCGGGTTAGGTTCAGGTTAATTCTCAGGTCGGCGCACCGGTTCGGTTACCGGCGATCAGTCGGCGAGGAGCTGGGCGACAGCCGTGGTGACGACCTCGCGCCGGTGTGTCCGTGAATGCCGGGCGGTGAGGGCGTCGTACTCCGGCACGGTCGCTGCCCACAGCGACGAGAGGTGGAGTACGAGCCCGAGCAGATCGACGGCGGAGTACCTGGTGGGAAGTGCGCCCTTTCTCTGCGCCGCGGCGATCTTCGACACCTTGTCCTTGTTGCTCGCCAGTACCAGCTCCAGCGGCTCGGTCGAGCCGGCCCGCTCGAGTCGGTACCAGGCTGCCAGGCGCTGCACGTACGGGCGCTGCTCGTACGAGTCGAACAGGCGCCCCGCGTATTCGGGCAGGTCGAGGGGATCGATGGGCACGTCGCCTACCGTCTCAACGCACATCGCGTTGAACACCGCGTCGAACAGGCCGTCCTTGCTTGCGAAGTAGTGGTAGATCTGAGCCTTGTTGCTTTTGGCCGCATGCGCGATGCGGTCGACCCGTGCGCCGGCAATCCCGTGGGCGGCGAACTCGGCGGTGGCAGCGTCCAGCAGTCGTCGTCGCGTCGCTTCAGCATCTCCAGCCATGTGAAGCAGCTTACTAACTAACCAGCCAGTTGACGCGGGCTCGTGTTCGGCGTTCTATCTAACTAGATAGTTAGTCAACGATCAGCGGCCGTAGGACGGCCGCGGAAGGGTTCGACAATGACCCAGGTCTTCCTCGTTACCGGCGCGTCCCGCGGGCTCGGGCGCGAGATTGCGCTGGCCGTGCTGGATGCGGGCGGGCAGCTCGTCGCCGGCGCACGCAACCCGCACGACCTAGACGACCTCGCCCCGATCTACGGCGACCGGGTCCGCGTGGTCGCACTTGACGTGACCGACCCCCAGGCGGCCCGATCGGCCGTGCAGACCGCGCTCGACGTGTTCGGCCGTATCGACGTCGTCGTCAACAACGCCGGCTACGCCAATCTCGCTTCCGTCGAGGACGTCACCCTGGCGGACTTCCGGGCGCAGGTCGACACCAACCTGTTCGGCGTCGTGAACGTCACGAAGGCCGCCCTTCCGGTGCTGCGGGAGCAGGGCTACGGCCACATCGTGCAGATCTCCTCCGTCGGCGGCCGGCTGGCCACCGCCGGGCTCTCGGCCTACCAAGCCGCGAAATGGGCGGTCGGTGGCTTCTCCTCGGTGCTGGCACGCGAGGTTGCGCCGCTGGGCATCAAGGTGACGGTGCTGGAGCCCGGCGGCATGCGCACCGATTGGGCCGGGTCGTCGATGACGGTGCCCGCGATCAGCGCCCCCTACCAGCCGACTGTCGGCGCGATGGCGGCCATGCACGACGGAGCGGCCACCCAGGCCGGCGATCCCGCCAAGGTGGCGCAGGTGGTTCTCCAGGTCGCGGCCATGGACCAACCGCCGCTGCGGCTGCTGCTCGGCACCGACGCCTTCACCTACGCCGTTGCCGCCGGCCGCGAGCAACTCGAACAGGACCAGCTGTGGCGCGAACTGAGCATGTCCACCGACCACGACGAGGCAACCGCCGCGCACCTCGACCCACTCGCCGGGCAGAAATGACTGAACTTCGATTACTTGCCACGGGAGTACTCGGAGTCGAGCAATTGCCCGGGCACCCCGAGCGCACGGTCGAAGTCGGGCGCCATGACCAGGTCGCTGGGATCGAGTTCCGCAATCGACGGCCGCCCGAGGCCGAGCAGGGTGGAGTCGATGCCGCCGCGGAGGATGTCGAGGACGTTCTCGACGCCGGCTTGGCCGTTGGCGGCGAGCCCCCACAGGTAGGCGCGGCCGATCATGACGGCGCGGGCGCCGAGGGCGACGGCTTTCACGACGTCGCTGCCGCGGCGGACGCCGCCGTCGAGGAGTACCTCGATCCGGTCGCCGACGGCCTCGGCGATGGCCGGCAGCGCACGGATCGCGGCGGGGGTGCCGTCCAGGTTGTTGCCGCCGTGGTTGGACACGGAGATGGCGGTGACGCCGGCGTCGGCAGCGCGTTTGGCGTCGTCGACGCGAATGACGCCCTTGAGCAGGAACGGGGCGCCCCACTGTTCGCGCAGCCAGGCGACGTCGTCCCAGGTGGGCAGCGGTGACTGCATCCAGTCGGCGTAGGCGCCGAAGAACGTCGGTGGCCGGTCGCCGGGTGCGGCCATGTTGGGGACGGTGAGGTCCGGCAGGCGCCCGGTCCTGGCGAACGCGTACAGCCACTTCGGCCTGCTCAGCCCCTGCGGGGCGAACCGCAGCATCTCGCGCAGGGTCATCCGCTCGGGGATGTGCGGGCTGCCCCAGTCGCGGCGGTGGGCGAACGTCCAGTCGAGGGTGAGGATCAGACCGGCCGCGCCGCCCTTGCGGGCCCGCTCGAGGTGCTCGGCCATGTCGTCGCGGGTGCCCATCCAGTAGCTCTGGAAGAAGGTCTGCGGGTTGGCGGCCACGACCTCGCCGAGCGGCTTGCTGGCGAACGAGCTCAGGCCGATCGGGATGCCGCGCGTGGCAGCGGCGCGCGCCACCGCTACTTCGCCGTCCGGGTGGACGGCCTGGACGCCGGTCGGGGAGATGATCACGGGCATCGGGATGTCCTGCCCCATGACGGTGGTGGCCATGTCGCGGTGCGCGGGCAGGTCGACCAAATGCGGCGCGAAGCCGAGTTCGTCGAACGCCGCGAGGTTGTCGGCAAGCGTCAACCCCTTTTCGGTGCCGGCCAGCAGTGCGGCATACACGGACTTGGGCAGGCGCTTCTGCGCGCGGCGCTGTGCTTCAGCGACAGTCTCGAACCAGGCGTTCGCCATGACGGGTGTGTCCTTCAGTGATCAGCGAGCGAGAGACTCGGGCTCGCGGTGGGGTCGATGCGCGGCCTGCGGCTGCTGATGACGGGGCGGATGGGGACGGCGGTGTGTTCGCGGACCGCGCCGGTCCAGACGCCGGCGCCGTAGGCCAGGTCGTCGGCGAGATGGCCGAGGGTGAAGCGCACCGGGTCGAGAGCGGGGCGGCGGGTGAGCCACGAGTTCAGCGGTGGCCCGAGCAGCAGCGACGCCGCGGCGAGGCGGCGCCCGCGACTGTGCCTGCCGCCCACGGCGACGGCGGCCACGAGCAGCGGTGCGGC
>JAVHVL010000420.1:0-3220 GCA_032160565.1 Pseudonocardiales bacterium
CAGATCGCTCCAGGTGCGGTCGTCGTCGAGGGCCAGGGAGTGGGCCAGCTCCCACGCATACTGCACGTCCTTCAGCGACAGCAACGCGAACAACACGGCATCCCGCGGGCTGACCGAGAGTCGGTCCATGGCCTCATCGGGGTGCTGCGGCCATGCCTCGCCCGCGTCGCGATACAGGCGCGCGGCGGTGCCGAATGAGGGCCAGCGCCGGAACACCTCCAGCCGTGCCTCGAGCAGCTCGACAGGACGGTGCTCGGCGAGCAATGCGCACCAGTACTCCCCGGCCGTCAGCGATTGATGCCCTGGGCCGACATCGAGCGCCTGCCTGGCCCAGTCGATCGCAAGATCGAACTCGCCGATCTCCGCCAGCGCCTCGGCGGTGTCCTGCAGCCACGCCGCCACCTTCCGGTCGCGGGCGTGGGTGCGGATGATCGCCTCGACGTCGCGGTCCAAACGGCTGGATCCTCGGTCTCGGCTGCCTCCTGGAGAATCGCAGCCGCTTCCTGCATCTGCCGGCCATACTCATTAGCGGTACTCCAGCGGTAGAGGTCCGCGCGGGTACGGATCAGCGGCAGGACTGCCTCGGCAAGATTGCTCACGGCCGGCAACGATTCCACGTCGGCACGGTGTCGCCGCGTCAGGTCGCGCTGTCGATGCGAGCGATGAGCTCGTTCGCCCAGTCGACGGCACTATCGACGTTAGGCACGACTTTGAGGCCGGTACCCGCCTCGTCGTAGATGCCAGACCAGGTCGGTCCCGCGACAACCGTCGGTGGCCAGGGCTGTGCCTGCCGATAGTTGAACAGGCGCACCGAGGTCTCTCGAACATGTGCCAAGTCCAGTTCCTCGGCCGAGACGAGAAGCTGGAGGTCGACGAGGTCGTGGGCGCGCTCGTTGCCGGCGCCGGTGCAGGCATGCAGCTTCTGCGCGATCTGATGGTCGGCCCGCATGACCGCGATCGGCGCCGGCTGGGGCAGGCCCACGTCGGCGAACAACTGCGCGATCTCGTCCGCGAGGAGGAAGACGGGGTCGTCGGCGTCGCCGATCTCGTTGTGTCCGAGCTCAAGCTTCACCGTGTGCCACGACTTGCCCTGGAAGGCGAGCTTCACCTCGTAGGGCCGCATGACGTACGGAGCCGGCACTCCGGCCGGCCTCGCGCCCGGACGCGCGATCAGCCGCCCGGTGAAGCCGTGCCAGCCCGACCCAAGGGCGTCCTCGAACGCTTCGATGAACTGTGCAAGGGACTCCCTACGCGCGGTGTCCAGATCAGGGGTGAACCTGCTGCCGCTCTCGCCGAGACGGATCTTCATCGCGGTTCCGCCCTTGACCGCGCCGGGTGGAAGCATCTGGCCTACGACGACATTCGCGACTGTCACCCGCAACCGATAGGCGAGGATCTGATCCTTGTCCGCGACGTTCTGGAATCGCTGGTCGAGCGATCTGACGCTCAGAGACTCCTTCATGCCACCCGTGTCTGTTGGGTCAGGGCGCGACGGACCCGGGCGTACTCGCGGCCGGTCAGCAACCCTTCGGCCTTCGCCTGCTTCGCAGCGTCCAGCAGTCGTTCGGTCATTATCTGACCAAGGCAATCGAGCAGCGCCTTGGCGACGGTTGTGGCGCGCAGACCCTCATAGACCGTCAGGTCCTCGTTGGGCACCACTTCCTCGCGCAGGTCGATGAACTCCGGCAGGGCAGCCCTGACGCGCCGGGGAGCGCCGACGCGAATGCGGCGGGGATTGACCAGTGCCAGCTGGTGCAGCGCCAGCACGGCATCGCCACGCAGGTAAGCGCCGTCACCGACGCGCAGCAGAGCCTCGGCGAACTGGTCGTACTCGGTTGGCCGGGCATCAGTCAGGCGGTAGAGGCCGTAGGCCACGTTGGTCAGCGCGCCGCGGGCTGCCAGCTTCCGAAGCTCGACCGCGGGTACGCCCGCATCGGCTGCGTCACGCGTGGTGACGTAGCCGTACTGGTCCAGCGCGATCTCGCGTACGGTCTGGCGGTAGTTCACGGCGCTGCTCCTCCTCCTTCGGCGCAACAGTACCGAAAACGGTACGGTTGCGCCAGGTCGATCCACGCTACAGTCGCCGGCTGCGGACGGACTCGAACGCAGCGAGTGCCCGGTGGCCGGCGTCGGGGAGGCTGCCGAGGTACTGCTGGGTGGTCGTGATCTGCCGGTGGCCGAGGCGGTCCCGCCGCGCCGGAACGATTTGGGGCGCTGGCGGTGTGGGCCACGGGTTCAGGGCAAGGGACGCATTGCAGCGAGCCGGGTCTGCCCTCGGCTTGACCTAGTTAGGCACATAGTCGGCCGTTCGCGGAACGATGGCAACCGACCCGGGCCTACGGGCCACGTCGAGCGGCTGTCATCGGGCGCGCGGCCCGATACCCTCCGACAAATGCGAGGCATTCTCGGCTGGGGGACTTATCTCCCATATCGCCGACTCGATCGATCGGCGATCGCTTCGGTCGCGGGTAGCGGTGGCGGACGAGGTACGCGCACCGTCGCGTCCTACGATGAGGACTCCACGACAATGGCCGTCGATGCGGCTCGGCTCGCCCTGCGCGGCACGGCCGGGATCGCGCCGTCGCTCTGGTTCACGACGACGACGCCGGCGTACCTCGACAAGACCAATGCGTCGGCGATTCATGCCGCGCTGCAGCTCGACCGTAACTCGCCGGCCTACGACGTCGTCGGCGCAGTGCGCTCCTGGGCCGGCGCGGTACGGGCCGGCTACGGCGGCGCGGAGCCGGCGCTCGTGGTTGCCTCAGACGTCCGAACCGGGTTGCCCGGGGGATCCGACGAGTCCGCGGGAGGTGACGCGGCCGCGGCGCTGCTTCTCGGCGCCGACGACGCAGCTCCGGTGCTGGCCGAGGTCGTCGCGCAAATTGCCCTCACCGAAGAGTTCCTCGATCGGTGGCGGCTGCCGGCCGCGGAGGTCTCGCGCACATGGGAGGAGCGCTTCGGCGAGGGGCGTTACGCGCCGCTCGGTGCCGAGGTCCTGAAGTCGGCGTTGGCGCACGCGGGCATCGACCTCGACGCGGTTGACCACCTCATCGTGGCGGGTCTGCACGAGCGCGCGGTCGCGGTCGTGCAGCGCAGCGCTGGCGTCGCGGCGGAGCGCATCGTCGACCGGCTGACGGGAACCGTGGGCAACCCGGGTTCGGCACAGGCCGCGCTACTGCTCGCGGCAACGTTGGAGCTGGCCGCCCCCGGCCAGACAATT
>JAVHVL010000658.1:0-2569 GCA_032160565.1 Pseudonocardiales bacterium
CGGCACCGTCGTAGCCGGCCGGATTGCCATCGGTGCGCAGGCGCGCCCCCTCGAAGAGCTCCGCAAAGCCGTCGAGGTCGCCGCCGTCCAACCGCTCGGCATACGTGGCGATGAGATTCCGCACCGCCGTAAGGTCCGCGAGCATCGACCGATGCTAGGCGGCCCGCACGCAGCGTGCCCAGCGTCGCGACATCGCGCAGCGGAGGGATCGAGATGACGGAGAACTCGGTCGGCCGGCTGTCGGTGGAGCTGGATGTACCGGTTCCGATGCGCGACGGCACCGTCCTCAAGGCCGACGTCTTCCGCCCCGCTACCGGGTCATGGCCGGTCCTGCTCCAGCGCACCCCGTACGGCAAGCAATCACGCCTCGGCACGCTCGTCACCCTCGACCCGGTGAATGCCGCGGCGACCGGGTTCGCGGTCGTGGTCCAGGACGTGCGTGGCCGGTTCGCCTCGGCGGGTGACTTCGCGCCGTTCGACGAGAACGCGGACGGGTTCGACTCGGTCGAGTGGGCGGCAGCGCAGCCGTGGTCGACGGGCCGCGTGGGCATGTTCGGCGCGTCGTACATGGCTGCCACGCAGTGGCACGCCGCAGTCACCGCGCCGCCGCATCTCGCAGCGATCTGCCCGGTGCAGGCCAGCTCCGACTACTACGAGGGGCGCAGCTACCGCGGTGGCGCCTTCGAGTTCGGCGCCCTGCTCGGCATCGCGCTCAACGCGCTCGGACAGGGCTCGATCGGCCGAGCGGACCCCGAGGGCAGCCGAAGACGGGAACTGTGGGGCGGCGTCCACGCCCTGCTCGCCGACGTCGCGCACACCGGGTCGCAGCTCCCCCTGTCGGCACTGCGGTCGACCGTCGCCGGCGAGACGGCGCCCTTCTTCTTCGACTGGCTGGAGCACGATCACGACGACGAGTACTGGCAGCGGCTGAGTATCAACAGCCGGCTCGGCCAGGCGGACGTACCGGCGCTGCACATCTCCAGTTGGTTCGACCAGTACCTCGTCGGGACCCTCGCCAACTACGAGGGGATGCGCGGCGCCGACGCACGCAATCGCGACGAGCAGCGGCTGGTGATCGGCCCCTGGAACCACTACCCCGCCAGGACCGGAGTGATGGGCTCGGCCCGCGTCGGCGACCTCGATTTCGGGCTCGGAGCGATCATCAACACCGATCTGCTCCAGCTGCGCTGGTTCACCCGGCACCTCGCCGGTGACGACCGGCCGCTCCCGATGCGCAGCCGAGTGCGGCTGTTCGTCATGGGGACGAACGTGTGGCGGGACGAGGACGAGTGGCCGCTCGCGAGGGCGGTCGACGCGGCGGTCTACCTCGGCAGCGGCGGCCGGGCGAACACCTCAACCGGGGACGGTCGGTTGAGCCTTTCCGAGCCCGGCTCCGAGCCGCCCGACCAATTCGACTACGACCCCCACCACCCGGTCCCGACTGTGGGCGGAGCACACCTCGTCATGGAATCGCAGCATCCGCAAGGGCCGGTCGACCAGACGAGGCTCGAGTCCCGCGACGACGTGCTGGTCTACACGTCGCTGCCGATGTCCGAGGATCTCGAGGTCACCGGCCGGGTACATGCGGTCCTATGGGTGATGTCCAGCGCGCCGTGCACCGACTTCACGGCGCGCCTCGTCGACGTATACCCCGACGGGCGGGCCATCGCGGTGTGTGACGGCATCCGGCGGGTCCGGCTCGCGGAGGCGGGAAGCGACCCCGGCGGCGGGGCCATCGAGATCAGGATCGACCTCGCGCCCGTGAGCCAGGTCTTCCGCGCCGGACATGCGCTGCGCCTCGACGTCTCGAGCAGCAACTTTCCGAGGTTCGATCTCAACCCGAACACCGGACAGCGCAGCTACGACGCCACGGAGCTGCGCGTGGCGCGCCAGCACGTGCTGCACGACCGGGAACACCCGTCCCGGCTCGTTCTTCCCGTCGTCACGAGCGCAGGTACCAACCACCGCTGACGTTGATGACCTCGCCGGTGACGAACGCCGAATCGTCCGAGACCAGGAACGCGACGACGCCGGCGATGTCGTCGGGAGTCCCCCACCGGCGCAGCGGGGTCCGTTCGAGCTCGCCGCGCACCCGGTCTTCGTGCTTCTCGAGGAACTTCGACCGAATCCAGCCGGGGGCAACCGCATTGCACCGGATGCCGAAGGGGCCGGCCTCGATCGCGACGCTGCGGGTGACATCGTGCAGTGCCGCCTTGGCCGCAGAGTACGGCCCCTCGCGACCGCGCCCGCCGATGTAGCCGGCCACCGACGTGATGTTCACGATCGAGCCGCGGGCAGCCGTGCGCATTCCCGGCAGCACCGCGCGGATCAGGTACCAGCACGCCGAGAGATCCACCTGCACGACGTTGTCCCAGACAGCCGGGTCGTAGTCGAAGATGCTGCCCTGCGCGTTGATCGCGGCGTTGTTCACGAGGATGTCGACCGGCCCGAGCTCGGCAGCCACCCGCGGGATCAGCTCGTCCACACCGGGTCGATCGGCGACGTCGAGCACCGCACCGATGACGGGGACGCCGAACCGGTCTGCGAGCTCGGCCGCGACGCTCGCCGT
>JAVHVL010000511.1:0-6785 GCA_032160565.1 Pseudonocardiales bacterium
TCGTGACGTCCTGCGGCGCCTTGACGTGCACGCCCAGGAACGTCATGTTCAGCTGACATTTCTTGACGTGGTCCTGGATCGTCGTGCGCTGCTGCCAGACCAGAAGGCCGAGCGCGACCACGATGACCAGCACGATGATCCGGCCGACGATCGCGCTGATCAACAGGCCGAGCAGCAACCCGACCACGACTATCGCCACGATCAGCCCGATGCCGAGCGTGTTGATCTGACCGGAATCCAACCCGACGGTGCGCATCCGGAGAACGATAGCCTCGCAAAGTGACTTCCCAAGCATTTCCGGCACCCGGCGCACCACCGGATCTCGCGCCGGGCACGTTGCGCGTGGTCGCGCTCGGCGGCATCAAGGAAATCGGCCGCAACATGACCATGTTCGAGTCGGACGGGCGGCTGCTCGTCGTCGACTGCGGCATGCTGCTCGGCAAGACCAACTCCCCCGGCGTGGACATCACCCTGCCGGACTGGTCCTACTACGCCGACCGGCTCGATCAGATCGATGCGGTCGTGCTCACCCACGGCCACGAGGACCACATCGGCGCGCTGCCGTACCTGCTTCGGGAGCGCCCGGACATCCCGGTCATCGGCTCGCGCCTCACCCTCGCACTCGTCGCCGCGAAGCTCGACCAGCACCAGCTGAAACCGGATCTGCGCCAGGTACGCGAGGGCGAGCGGACGACGGCGGGGCCCTGGGCGCTGCAGTTCTTCGCGGTGAACCACTCGATCCCCGATGCGCTGGCCGTGGCCATCCGGGTCGGTGGGCACACCGTGCTGCACACCGGCGACTTCAAGATGGACCAGACGCCGCTGGACGGCCGCCTCACCGACCTCCCCGGCTTCTCGCGGCTGGGTGACGAGGGGGTCGACCTCCTGCTCGCCGACTCCACGAACGCCGAGGTGCCCGGCTTCATCCCGTCGGAGCTGGAGGTGGGCAGGGTGGTCACCGACGTCGTCTGCAAGGCGCGCGACCGGGTGATCGTCGCCTGTTTCGCGTCCCACGTGCACCGCGTGCAGCAGGTGCTCGACGCCGCCGTCGCCTCGGAGCGGCAGGTCGCGCTCGTCGGCCGCTCGATGGTGCGCAACATGCAGATCGCGCGTGACCTGGGGCTGCTGCGCGTGCCCGACGATGTGCTGATCGATCTCAAGACGGCCGAGGAGCTGCCGTCGCGACGGGTTCTGCTTATCTCGACGGGCTCACAGGGCGAGCCGCTGTCGGCGCTTTCGCGCATGGCCAACCGCGAACACCCCACGATCCGCATCGCGCCGGACGACACCATCGTTCTCGCGTCCTCCCTCATCCCGGGCAACGAGACGTCCGTCGGGCAGGTGATCAATGGGCTGTCCCGCCTGGGCGCCACGGTGATCCACAGGTCGATGGCGCTGGTGCACGTCTCCGGGCACGCGCCGGCCGGTGAGCTGCGCTACCTGATCAACGCGGTGCGGCCGAAGAACCACATGCCGGTGCACGGCGAGTGGCGCCATCTGCGCGCCCACGCGGATGTGGCTCGCTCCACCGGACTCACCGACGACCGGATCATGCTCGCGCCGGACGGCACCGTCGTGGACCTCGTCGACGGCCGCGCCTCGATAGTCGGCACGATCCCCGTCGGCTACGTCTACGTCGACGGGCTGGCGGTCGGCGACATCGGGGACGCCGCGCTGAAGGACCGCCGCATCCTGGGCGAGGAGGGGTTCCTGTCGATCCTGGTGGCGGTGGATGTCGAGGCAGGCAAGGTGGTGTTCGGGCCGGAGATCACCGCGCGCGGCTTCACCGACGACCAGTCGGCGCTCGATCCGATCCGCGCGGAGCTCATCGTGGTGGTCGAGCAGTCCGTCGCCGACGGCGTGCATGACTCCGGTGCGCTCGAGCACATCGTGCGGCGCACCGTCGGGCGCTGGGTGGACCGGACTTACCGCCGCCGGCCGATGCTCATCCCGATGGTCGTCGAGGTGTAGTTGCCCGCGTACGTCGCCGTCGTCGGGCCGGGCGAGGATGCCGGGGCCGGACGAGTGCGCCGTAGCGCGTGAGGTGGGGCGCCTGCTCGCCGAGCGGGGCGCGGTCGTGCTCACCGGTGGCCTCGGCGGGGTGATGGCGGCGGCGGTCGAGGGCGCGTCGGGAGCCGGCGGTCTGACGGTGGGGCTGCTGCCCGGGGCCGACCGTGCGGCGGGCAATGCGTCGTCCGTGCTGGTCCCGACCGGCCTGGGCGAGCTGCGCAACGGCCTTCTGGTGCGCAGCGCCGACGCGGTCATTGCGGTGGGCGGCAGTTGGGGCACGCTCAGCGAGGTCGCCCTCGCCCGCCGCGGCGGGGTGCCGGTCGTGTGCGTCGGGGGCTGGTCGGTGCTCGACGCGAGTGGGGTGCGCGTGCCGCTGGAGACGGCCACGAATGCCGCCGACGCGGTCGCTCGCGTGCTCCAGGCAGAATGAACGGGTGACCGTCTCCACCCCCATCCGCCCCGGCGTCATCTCGCCGCGGCGCACCGTGCCCGCCTCGATCGAGCGGCCACACTACGTCGATGCGCCGGCCGGCACGCCCGCGGACCGCGACGACCCGATGATCAAGGACGCGGACACGATCGGGCGCATGCGGGTCGCCGGGCGGATCGCGGCCGACGCGCTCGTCGAGGTGGGCAGGCACGTCGCCCCGGGCGTCACCACCGACGAGCTGGACGGCATCGGCCACGAGTTCATCGTCGCCCGCGGCGCCTACCCCTCGACGCTCGGCTACAAGGGCTTCCCCAAGTCACTGTGCACGTCCGTGAACGAGGTGATCTGCCACGGCATCCCGGATTCGCGCCCGCTCGAGGACGGCGACGTCGTCAAGGTCGACATCACCGCGTTCGTCGGTGGCGTGCACGGCGACACCTGCGCGACGTTCTACGCCGGCGACCTCGCCCCGGAGGTCCACGACCTCGGCGAGCGGACGCGCGAGGCGATGATGCGCGGTATCTCGGCGGTCAAGCCCGGGCGGCCGGTGAGCGTGGTCGGCCGGGTGATCGAGTCCTACGCGCGCCGCTTCGGCTACGGCGTCGTCCGCGACTACACCGGCCACGGCGTCGGGCCGTCGTTCCACACCAAGCCGACGATCTTGCACTACGACGAGCCCCGCGCCACCACCCTGCTCGAGCCCGGCATGACGTTCACCATCGAGCCGATGCTCACCCTGGGCGGCTACGACTGGGTGATGTGGGACGACGACTGGACGGTGCTCACGAAGGATGGCTCGTGGGTGGCGCAGTGGGAGCACACGATCGTCGTGACCGACAACGGCGCGGACATCCTGACCCTCCCGTCAACCCCGTAACCGTGCACCGAGTGACGGATCCTCAAGATCAGAGACGGCCGGATCGGCGTCACTCGGCGGGCTGACACGTCACTCGCGGGCGGGTACGTCACTCGGCTCGGCAGCACGACACGATTCGGCTCTCTTCGGATGTCTGCAAGATTCGCTAGACAGCTCGATACAGTCCGATCATGGACCCGGTGCGCAATCCGTATGCCCCTGGCGCGGGGCAGCGACCGCCCGAGCTCGCCGGTCGCGACGCCGAGCTGCAGAGCTTCGACGTGCTGCTCGAACGGGTGGCGCGCGCGCGGCCGGAGCGCTCCGTCGTGCTCACCGGCCTGCGCGGCGTCGGCAAGACGGTGCTGCTGAACGCCATGCGCGGCTCGGCCGTCCGCCGTGGCTGGGGCACCGGAAAGCTGGAGGCCCGACCGGACCAGCCGCTGCGGCATCCACTCGCGGCGGCGCTGCATCTCGCCGTCCGGGAGCTGGCGCAGCCCAACCGGGCTGAGGCCGAGCACGTCCTGGGGGTGGTGAAGGCGTTCGCCCAGCGCGAGCCGCGCACAGCGAGCGGCAGGGCACCGAAGCTGCGCGACCGCTGGCAACCGGGCATCGACGTGCCGGCCGTGACCGGCCGGGCCGACTCCGGCGACATCGAGATCGATCTCGTCGAACTGTTCGCCGAGGTCGCCGGGTTGGCCGGCGACACCGGCCACGGCGTGGCGATCTTCATCGACGAGATGCAGGACCTCATGCCCGACGACGTGTCCGCGCTGTGCGCCGCCTGCCACGAGGTGTCGCAGCAGGGCGCACCGCTCGTCGTCGTCGGCGCCGGGCTGCCACACCTGCCCGCTGTGTTGTCCGCGTCGAAGTCCTACTCCGAACGGCTGTTCCGCTACGCGCGCATCGACCGACTCGACCGCGCGGCCGCTGATGCCGCGCTGCGGGTGCCGGCGCGGGAGGAGGGGGCCGACTTCGACGAGGCGGCGCTGGCGGCGATGTACGAGGCCACCGGCGGCTACCCGTACTTCGTGCAGGCGTACGGCAAGGTCGCCTGGGACGTCGCGCCGCGGTCGCCGGTCACGGTGGCGGATGTGGCGGTGGCGGCCCCGGAGGCGGAGGCGGAGCTGGCCGTCGGGTTCTTCGGATCCCGGTACGAGCGGGCGACACCGGCCGAGCGCGAGTACCTGCGCGCGATGGCCGACACCGCCGAGGTGAGCGCCCCGGACGACGCCGTACCCACCGCTGCGGTCGCCGAGTCGCTGGGGCGCCCGCCGCAGTCGCTGTCGCCGGCGCGCGACGGGCTGCTGAAGAAGGGGCTGGTCTACTCCGGGCAGCGCGGGCGCATCGCCTTCACGGTGCCGCATTTCGGGAGGTACCTGCGGCAGCAGGAAATGTGAACAGCTGCGGCAGCAGGAAATGTGAACAGCCGCCGCGTCGGGAAAGTAGACGTTCTGCTCTTACCGGACGTCTGACCAATTGCATGCGCAAAAGCCGTAGCCACGGGCCCCCAATGCTTGGGACGATGCGGCGGTAACGCACGCGTCTGCAGCCGGGCAGGCGCGGGACGAGGGGGGAACCGCCGTGCGCCGCTGGGCCGAATTCGTGCTCCGACACCGCCGCCTGGTGCTGGCATTCTGGGGGCTGGTGCTCGTGGCGGGCATCGTCCTGGCCGGCAAGACCACGAGCCGGCTGACCGTCGACTTCTCCCTGCCCGGGCAGCCGGGCACCGAGACGGCCGACAAGATCATCGCCAGGTTCGGCAACGGCGGCAACACCAATCCGTTCATCACCACGGTCACGCTCCCGGCCGGCCAGACCGTCACCGGTCACGAGGCCGACGTCGCGAAGGCGTTCTCGGCCGTGGGCACCGCCATCCCCGAGGTCCGGGTCGTCGACGAGGCGAACACCGGCGACAAGATCTTCCGCACCAAGGACGACCACACCGCCTACGCGCTCGTGTTCTACCGATTCAACCCCGACCCCGCGGCACACCTGATCACACCCGACATCCGCCGCGCGCTCGAGGCCGCCAAGCCCGCCGGCGCCACGGTCGGCGTCACCGGTGAGGACATGCTCTCGTCCGGCAGCGACAACAGCAGCGGGCCCGGCGTGCTGGGCGAGACGCTGATCGGTGCGGTCGGCGCACTTGCCGTGCTGGCCTTCGTCTTCGCCTCGTTCCTCGCCTTCCTGCCCCTCGTCGTCGCAGCCGTGTCCATCCTGGCGACGTTCGTGATGCTGCTGCCGCTGACCTATCTGACGGACGTGTCGGTGATCGTCGAGTTCCTCGTCGCCCTGATCGGCCTGGGTGTCGCGATCGACTACTCGCTGCTGCTCGTCACCCGATGGCGTGAGGAGCGTGATCACGGCCGGGACAACCACGAGGCCGTCGCGATCGCCATGGAGACGGCCGGTCACGCGGTCGTGTTCAGCGGAGTCACCGTGGCGATCGGCCTGATCGCGCTCCTCGTGCTGCCGGTTCCGTTCATGCGCAGCATGGGGTTGGGCGGCGCGCTGATCCCGCTCGCGAGCGTGATGACGACGCTCACCCTCACACCCGCGATCCTCGGCGGCATCGGCCCCCGCGTCGACTGGCCGAAGGTGCGGCACGAGAACCGCGCCAGCCGGGCGTGGAGCGGCTGGGCCGCCGGCGTGGTGCGGCACCGCTGGATCGCCGCGACCGCCGCCCTGGCCGTACTGGCGGCACTCATCGCGGTCTTCTTCGGCATCAAGATCGGCCAGGCCTCGTCGAAGTCCCTCGCGAAGAGCGGCTCGGCGTACGACACCTTGCAGGTGCTGGAGAAGGGTGGCATGTCCACCGGCGTGCTGACCCCGATCGAGGTGCTCGCCCGGACTGACGCTGTGCCCGCGGCGACCGCGAAGCTGGGCGCGGTGGCCGGCGTGAACCACGTGATCGTGCCCAAGGACCAGGCGAGCAACCGGGGCGGCGAGTCCGTCCTCGTCGTCATCCCGGCGAACGAGACGGTGAACTCCACGAGCGTGAGCGTGGTCCGCCGCGTCATCGATGCGTCGAAGGGCGTCCCGGGTGTCATCGGAGTCACCGGCCTCGGGGCCGCGCAGATCGACTTCCTGCATGCCGTCTACGGCAACTTCCCGTTGATGCTGGGGATCATCGCGCTGCTGACGTATGTGCTGCTGGTGCGGGCCTTCCGCTCGCTGCTGCTGCCGCTGAAGGCCGTCCTGCTGAACCTGCTGTCGCTGAGCGCGACCTACGGCTTGATGGTGCTGTTCTGGCAGCGTGGCTACGGCTCCAAGGCGGTGTTCGGCATCGAGGCCACCGGCGCGATCACGTTCTGGGTCCCGCTGATGGTGTTCGCGTTCCTGTTCGGCCTGTCGATGGACTACGAGGTGTTCATCCTGGCCCGGGTGCGGGAGGAGTACGACCGCGGGAAGTCGACGAACGCCGCCGTGATCGAGGGCGTGGGGCGCACCGGTCGCCTGGTGACCAGCGCCGCGCTGATCCTGTTCCTG
>JAVHVL010000568.1:0-3386 GCA_032160565.1 Pseudonocardiales bacterium
CGCGACTACTTCCGTCACGGCGGACGCGGACGGTGGCGTCACGTCGGCGGCGAGGACAGCCACGTCGCCCCACCTCGGCAGCCCGTCGGCGAGCAGCGCCGGGTCGAGGCGGCCGCCGCCGAGCCGCAGCCCGGACCACCTGGCACCAGGCGCGCTCTCCATGCCCAGCAGGACATCGATGCCGCCACTCATCGGCTCGAGATCGACGAGCACCGCGTCACCGGCGACGGCGGCGAGCACGGCGGCGAACGTCGACGCGCCGACGCCACCGCTGCCGCCGACGACCCCCACAATGGCTGCCCTCACACGATCGAGCCAACCGCTGCGGAGCGGCGCAATCCACTCGCGGACCAGGGCTGTGGACGAGGCCGGTGCCTGTGGACGGCGCACTTGACAGGTACGCCGGCGACGTCGTCACCGACACGGTCCGTATCCTCGGCAGGCGTGGAACCCACTGCGGCAACCCGCACGGCCGCGTTCTTCGATCTGGACAAGACGATCATCGCCAAGTCGAGCGTGCTCGCGTTCGGAAAGCCCTTCTACCAAAGTGGATTGCTCAATCGTCGCGCCGTGCTGCGCAGCGCCTACGCACAGTTCGTATTCGCGCTGGCGGGCGCCGACCACGATCAGATCGAGCGGATGCGCGCCTACCTGACCGCGATGTCCACGGGGTGGGACGTCTCGCAGGTTCGCGAGATCGTTTCCGAGACGCTGCACGACATCATCGACCCGATCGTGTACGACGAGGCCGTCGAATTGATCGGCGAGCACAAGGCGGCCGGGCGGGACGTCGTGATCGTCTCCTCCTCGGGTGAGGAGGTCGTCGCGCCGATCGGGGCGATGCTCGGCGCGGATCGTGTGGTGGCGACGCAGATGCTCATCGCCGACGGCAAGTACACCGGCGAGATCGGCCGCTACGCCTACGGCCCCGAGAAGGCCGTCGCCATTCGCGAGCTCGCCGCCGAGCGCGGCTACGACCTCGCCCAGTGCTACGCCTACTCCGACTCGGCTACCGACGTCCCGATGCTCGAAGCCGTCGGCCACCCGTTCGCCGTGAACGGCGACCGCGCCCTGCGCAAGATTGCCGCGGAGCGGGGCTGGCCGACGTTGACGTTTTCCATCGCGGTGCCACTGCGGGAGCGGATCTCCGGGCTGCGGCCCTCGCCCACGACGTCCACCGTCGCGGCGGTCGGCGCGGGTGTCGCGGTCGCGGGATTCATGTGGCTGGCCTCGCGACGCCGGAGCACCGGAACCTGACAAGATCGAAAAGAAGTCCGTCCGACACTCCGGCGAGGCCTTGCGCGCGCCCCAGGACGGGCGTCAAATGGCCCTACGGATGAGGCTCGTCCATGGCGGTCCAGCCCCCAGCGGATCTCACCCCGCACGAACGAACGGGCACCCACGCGGCGAACCCACCACGCAACAGGTGAGTCGACGCGGACCGCGAGATCTGCCGGCCCGCGCCTGACGTACACATAGGGCACGCTTGGTAACCCGACGGCCGTGCCGGCGGCGTCGCGGGCAGCTGCGGCGCCGTCACATTGCCCGGGGTTCGCGTGCAATTTGCCTGGGGTGCGCGCGCTGCCACGGCGCCAATCAACCGCGGGCGATGGCCTCGCAGATCGCGGTCGCCTCACGCGCTCCGGCCACCACCGCATCGGCACAGTGCGTCAGCCAACCGGCGATGCCGTCGGGCGTCCCGGAGCGGTACGCGGCCAGGGCGGCGTCGTACTCAGCCCGCAGTTCGCGGTGCCCTACCTCCACCACCACGAGGGACTTGGGGTCGAGACCTCGCTCGATCAGCGTCAGCCGCACCGCCACTCGCGCCACCACGCCGGAGCTCGGCGGGAAGGCGTCGAGCGACAGCAATTCCCCTTGGACGATGCCGGCCACGACGACGGCGGGCGCGGACGTCGAGGCCAGCACCTCGGCGAGGGTGTCCAACCGCTGGGCGACAGCGGGGTCCTTCGCCGGGCGGCCGAGCTGTTCGGTGTCGGTGACGAGGTCCGCCGCGGCGAGTGCATGCAGGCGGGCGAGGGCCTGCCGGGGGGCCCGCGTCCACGTGTCGGCGAGGGCGGCGATCGCGGACTGCGCCCGGAGCGCGCCCTGCACGACCGGGTCGCCGGTGGCGGTTCCGGCGCGGACGTCCTCGATCGGGTGTTCCGCGCCGGCGAGCCACGCAGACGCCCACGCGCCGCGCAGTGACGATTCGGCCGACACGTCGGCGGAGCGGCGGCGGAGGGTGCGGTTCGTCAGCAAGCCGTCGACGGCGGTACGAGCGGCGATGACGCCGTCTGCCACGCCCGGGAGGTCGAGAAGGGGGGCGAGGGGGTCGGCAGTCACAACGCCGAAGGCTAGTCAGGCGCCGCTTTCGATTTCGCTGGTGGTTCGACAGCGGTAGCGACGGAGGGTGTTCTGCTCCGGCTGCGCAGCTCGATCAACTCGCGTTTGGTGTGCGATTTCCGCCGTGGACGCGCACTGGACGCGAGTTGATGACGGGAACGGAGCCGAGAAGCCCAGCGAACCGCTCGAGCGGATTGTCCGGAGCAGGTGGAAGACTGCACCCCGTGGACGAGCCGACGATTCTGGCGATCGACGGCAACTCGCTGGTGCACCGCAGCTTCCACGCCCAGGCGCACAGCGGTCAGCCGGCGTGGGCGGTGCGGGGGCTGCTCACCCAGCTCGTCGCGGCCGTCGACCGCATCCGGCCGGTGGCCGTGGTCATCGGCTTCGACGACGCGCAGCGCTCCCGGCGGCGGGAGCTGTGGCCCACGTACAAGGCCAACCGGGGCGAGAAGCTGGAGACGCTGGTCGAGCAGCTGGCCGGCGCCGTCGCGGCGATGCGCCAGCTGGGCATCGCGGTCGTCGTGCCGGACGGCCTGGAGGCCGACGACGTGCTGGCGTCCGTCGCTGCGTTCTCGGCGCGGGCCGGTGCCAGGACGGTGATCGTCACGTCCGACCGCGACGCGTTCGCGCTGATCGACGACAACACGCACGTGCTCCGCATCATCAACGGCGGAGTGGACGCCTCACCGCTCATGACCCCCGATCGGCTGATCATGCTGCTCGGTATCCGGCCGTCGCAGTACCGCGACTTCGCGGCGCTGCGCGGCGACCCGTCCGACAACCTCCCCGGCGTGCGGGGCATCGGACCGCATCACGCCAAGCGCCTGCTCACCGAGTTCGGCAGCGCCGCGGCGGCGTTCTACGACCTCGACGCCGTCCGCACCAAGCTCGGCGCGGGCGTGGCCACCCGGCTGAGTCACCCGGAGGCCGAAGCGGCGTGGCAGCTCAACTGCCGGGTGATGGCGATGCACGACGACATCCCGCTGGAGCTCGAGCTGGACGGCGGGGCGGGGGCGCTGCCGCTGCCCGCAGCCGCCGTC
>JAVHVL010000615.1:0-4230 GCA_032160565.1 Pseudonocardiales bacterium
TCTCGCTGTGCGCGTAGGCCACTCCCTTGTCCAGCCGGGCCTGGTCCAGGTCGGTCATGACGACCGGAACTTCGAGGCGGCGGGCGAACAGCAGCGCGAGCTGGCCGGCCATCAGCCCGGCGCCCACGACGCCGACCTTGGTGATCTTGCGAGCCAGCGACTTGTCCGGCGCGCCGGCGGGTCGCTTCGCGCGCTTCTGCACCAGGTCGAACGAATAGAGGCTCGCGCGCAGCTCGTCACCCATGATCAGGTCGGCGAGTGCCTCGTCCTCCGCGGCTGTTCCGGTCGCGAAGTCCGCCGTGCGCGCCAGCGCGATCAGCTCCAGCGCTCGGTATGCGGCCGGGGCCACGCCACCGGTCTTGGCGTCGGCGATCGCCCTGCCCCGCGCGACGGCGCCCGCCCAGTCGTCGGCGCTATGGTCGACGCGCGCGACGGTGACCGAACCGTTGAGCACGCCGGCGGCCCAGGCGAGCGACTGCGCCACGAAGTCCGCGTCGTCGAGCAGTGCGTCGACGACGCCCAGCTCGCCGGCCTGCGCCGGGGTGAGCATCCGGTTCTGGTTCATCGCGTTCTCGATGATCACCTTTACCGCCGCGTCGGGGCCGATCAGCTGCGGCAGCAGCTGCGTGCCGCCCCAGCCCGGGACGAGACCGAGGAAGACCTCTGGGAAGGCGATTGCCGCGGCCTTCTTCGCCAGGGTGCGGTAGCGGCAGTGCAGCGCCAGCTCCAGGCCGCCCCCCATCACCGCGCCGTTGACGAAGGCGAACGTCGGGACGGGGCAGTCCTTGAACCGGCGGAAGACCCGGTGCCCGAGCTGACCGATCTGCTCGGCCTGGACCCGGTCTCGGATCGTGGGCACCCCGCTGATGTCGGCGCCGACGGCGAAGATGAACGGCTTCCCGGTGACGGCGATGGCCGCGACCCGCGGCGTGTGCGCCTCGATCGCGGTCAATGCGCCGTCGAGCGACGCCAGCCCGGCCGGCCCGAACGTCGAGGGGCGGGTGTGGTCCAGCCCGTTCTCCAGCGTTATCAGCGCGATCTCGCCGGCCACGCCGGGCACGTCTACGTAGCGGACGATTGCCTTCGTGACGACCTCGTCGGCGTACTGCGCCCCGGTCATGCCGCGGCCCCTTCGAGCGCGTGGAGCGTTCTTTGCGGAGGGGTTTCGTGGGGTGGGTTCATACGTTGCTCCCGGCGGGGTTGGGGCTCTTTGTGTAGTGGGGGTTCTCCCAGATGACGGTGCCGCCCTGCCCGATGCCGACGCACATCGCGGTCAGGCCGTAGCGCACCTCGGGGTGGTCGGCGAACTGCCGGGCCAGCTGGGTCATCAGCCGCACGCCGGACGAGGCGAGCGGGTGGCCGGTGGCGATCGCGCCGCCGTACTGGTTCACCCGCGGGTCGTCGTCGGCGATGCCGTAGTGCTCGAGAAAGGACAGCACCTGCACGGCGAAGGCCTCGTTCAGCTCGAACAGCCCGATGTCCTCGATCGAGAGCCCGGTGGACTTGAATGCCTTCTCCGTCGAAGGGATCGGACCGATGCCCATCACCGACGGCTCGACGCCGGCGAAGCCGTACCCGACCAGGCGCATCTTGACCGGCAGGCCGAGCTCCTCCGCGACGTCGGCGGAGGCCAGGATGCAGGCCGTCGCGCCGTCGTTGAGCCCGGCGGCGTTGCCTGCCGTGACCCGGCCGTGCGGGCGGAACGGGGTCTTCAGCCCGGCCAGCTCCTCGACGGTGGTGCCCGGGCGCGGCGGCTCGTCCCTGGTGGCCAGCCCCCAACCCTGCTCGACGGAGCGGGTGGTGACCGGTACGAGGTCCGGCTGGATCTTGCCGTCGGCGTAGGCCTTGGCGAGCTTGGCCTGGCTGGCGGCCGCGAACGCGTCGGCGCGCTGCTTGGTCAGCCGGGGAAAGCGGTCGTGCAGGTTCTCGGCCGTCATCCCCATGTTGAGCGCGGACGGGTCGACGAGCTTCTCGGCGACGAACCGGGGGTTGGGGTCGACCCCTTCGCCCATCGGGTGGCGCCCCATGTGCTCGACGCCGCCGGCAATGGCGACGTCGTAGGCGCCGAACGCGATGCCCCCTGCGACGGCGGTCACGGCGGTCATCGCGCCCGCGCACATGCGATCGATCGAGTAGCCGGGCACCGAGCGCGGCAGCCCGGCGAGGATCCCGGCGATGCGCCCGAGGGTGAGCCCCTGGTCGCCGATCTGGGTGGTGGCGGCCAGCGCCACCTCATCGACGCGGTCGGCGGGCAGCTCGGGATGGCGGCGCAGCAGCTCGCGGATGACGGCGACGATCATGTCGTCGGCGCGGGTTTCGGCGTAGATGCCCTTCGGGCCGGCCTTGCCGAACGGGGTGCGCGCCCCGTCGACGAAGACCACATCGCGGACAGATGCAGGCACGCTGGCTCCTTGACTGGCGGAGGTGTCGGCCAGTGGTGTTACTGGCGAGTAACTTAGCCTACCTCCTGTTGCCCGCGGCCGCCTGTGCGAGCGGCGCACGCGACCAGCTGAGCGCCGCCACTGATCAGGCGAGCGCCGCGACCAGCGCCTCGGCGGTGAGCTCCACCTGCCAGGGCCGGGCGCCGTACTCGGCCATCCGCTCGCGCACGGTGGCCGCGTCGAGGGGTTGCGGCGGCTCCCAGGCCAGCCGGCGGATCACGTCCGAGGCGAGCAGATTCTGCGGCAGCACGTCGTGCTCTGTGGCCAGCAGCGTGACGACCGCGCGGCTGCGGGCCAGCCGCTCGGCGGCCGTGGGATCGCGATCGCGCCAGCGCGACGGCGGCGGGATGCCGTCGCCGCCGGCACCCGAAGCGGTCGGCAGCTCCTCGTCGGAGAGGCGCCGCGCGGCGTCCAGCGCCTGGAACCATCGATTGAGCTGCCGCCGCTGGCGCGGGCCGCCGAAGACCGGCAACGCGAGGAGGTCGGCGGGGCGCTTCGGGTCGACGCGGGCGGCATCGACGATGGCGGCGTCCGGCAGCACCCGCCCCGGCGCGATATCGCGTTCCGCGGCGTACGCGTCGCGCGCCTCCCAGAGCGAGCGGATCGCGGCGAGCTGCCTTCGGTTGCGCACCTTGTGGATGCCGGACGTGCGGCGCCACGGCTCGGCGCGCGGTGGCGCAGGCGGGGCGAGGCGGACCGCATCGAACTCCTGCTGCGCCCAGCCCTGCTTGCCGGCGTCGTCGAGCGCCGCGGCGAGGACCTCGCGCAGCGGGATGAGCAGCTCGACATCCAGCGCGGCGTAGACCAGCCAGTCGTGCGGCAGGGGGCGGGTGCTCCAGTCGGCCGCGGAGTGCCCCTTCTCCAGCCGCACCCCGAGGTGCTGCTCGACCATGGTGCCCAGCGCCACCCGCTCGTCGCCGAGGAGGCGGCCGGCCAGCTCCGTGTCGAACAGCCGGGCCGGCCGCAGCCCGACCTCGGCCAGGCAGGGGAGATCCTGGTTGGCGGCGTGCAGGATCCACTCCGCCTCGCCGATCGCGTCGTTGAGGGCGCCGAGGTCAGGGAGCTCGATGGGGTCGATGAGGGCGGTGCCCACCCCGGCCCGGCGTAGCTGCACGAGGTAGGCGCGCTGGCTGTAGCGATAGCCCGACGCCCGCTCGGCATCGAGGGCCACCGGGCCGGTGCCGGCGCGCATCCGCTCGACGAGCTCGGCCAGCTCGGCGGGCGTGGTCAGCGGCTCCGGGACGCCGTCGGCCGGCTCGCGCAGCAGCGGCACGCTCGGTTCGGGGTCGGCGGGCTGTTCGTGGGCGGGCGGTCTGTCGGCGTGATGTGAGTCGGCGTGATGTGAGTCGGCGTCGTCCGCCGCCTCGGAGTCGCCGGTCGGTCCGGCGTGGGTCACGTGCTGGGGGCGAGGACGGTGACACCCTCCGGCGGGAGGCCGGCCGCGGCGCAGATCATGTCGACGAAGGCGTGCACGTGCGGGCTGATCTGTGCATCGTCCGCCGTCCAGGACGCGCGGAGCTCCAACTCGATGGTGGTGCGTGGGCCGGCCAGGTCGCCGAAACGGGTGGACGTGGTCTGGGTGACCGTGCCGCCGGCGGCACGGTAGGCAGCGTGCCGCTCGTCGAGCGCGCCGGTCAGCCAGCTCCACCCGACCTCGGGCAGCATCGGATCCACACCCATCTGTGGTTCGAGCTCCGCGGACGCGAACGCGACCAGGCGCAGCACGCCGTCCCAGGCTTCGGCGCCGTCCGGGTCGTGCAGGAGGACGAGGCGCCCGGTGGCGAGCTCC
>JAVHVL010000636.1:0-4110 GCA_032160565.1 Pseudonocardiales bacterium
CTCCGACCGAGGACAACCAGGTCTTCCTCCGCGGGAAGCTGGCCGCGGAGCCGGTGTTGCGGGCGTTACCCAGCGGCGACGAGCTCTGTTCGTTCCGGCTGACGGTTCCGCGGGCGCCCGGTGGCCGCGTGCGGGTCGACAGCGTGGACTGCTCGACAACCCGAGTGCGCGTCCGCAGGACGCTTGAGCGAGCTAGCCCTGGCGACGAATTCGAGGTGACCGGAAGCCTGCACCGTAGGTTCTGGCGCTCACCCGCCGGCCTCGCCAGCCGTTATGAGGTCGAGGTGGCGACCGCTCGCCTCAGCGCTCGTCGGCAAATCGACGCATGACCAGGCCAGAGGCGGGCTTCGGCGTGAAGAGCGTCGACTTGCGCGGCATCCGCGCACCCGCGGCCGCGACCGCTGCTACTGCCGCAACAGGTGTAGGTCGCAGCAGGACCGCCGTCCCGCCAGTGCGCTCGGCCGCAGCCAGAGCCTCGGGCACGCTGTGCGCGTATCCGACGACCTCAACGGTGTCGTCGAGGCCCCACGTCGCCTCGACGAGGGCCCGGTGTAGGACAGTCACGTCCAGCTCCGCCAGCGCCGGTGGCTCTCCCGGGCGCCGGGCCTGCGTTGTGAGGCGACCCCGCGGATCGGTCAGCAGCACCGTCCGCTGCCCGTCGGTGAGTACGGCTGCGAAACCATCAGTGGCGGCCATCCGCCGGACGGCCTCGTCGACGTCGCGTAGTTCGGCGATGTCGGCCTTGCCATCGACGGCGCCGACCGCGGTCGCGAGGGGGTACCCGACGAGCACGCGGTGGATCGCGTGAACCTGGGGTCCGTAGCTCAAGGAGTCGACGAGCAGGGTGAGGCCCTGATCCCAGGGCCCGGTACCCCGCTCGGCGTCATACCGTTGCTGCAACTCCCGGTAGGTGGCGTATCGGTGGTGCCCGTCCGCGATCAAGGCGCGACGCGTCGCGAGGTCTGCAGCCACCGCGGCATGCTCGGCGGGTGCCGTCACGGCCCAGAGCCGGTGTGTGATGCCGTCCGGCGTCCTGGCCTCCGCCACTGTCGGCCGGGAATCGATGTCCTGCACAAGCTGCGACGCCGCGCCGCCGCCGTCGTAGACCAGGTAGATCGGCTCGAGGTTGGCCTGCGTCGCCTCCATGAGCGCCAGTCGGTCGCTAACCGGTCCGGCCATCGTGTTCTCGTGCGGCAGGATGACGCCGTCGGACGGGTCGTGCAGGTCGATCGCGCCGAGCAGCCCACGTGTGACGCCATCGGAGGCGTCGCGCATCTCGTAGACGTAGAGCGCCGGCTCGGAATCGGTACGCAGCAGCCCGTCGTTCACCTGCCGGTCGAGGCGCTGCGCAGCCGCGGTGTAGCGATCGGCGCCGGCGACCTCCTCGGGCAGGATGAGGCCGACGGCGTTGTCCGCGTCCTGCGACAGCAGCCTGGCCCGTTCGGCGTGGTCGATCACGTCGTAGGGCGGGCACAGCAGGTGCGCGAGGCGCTCGGCGCCGACGTTGGGGCGCAGCGCGCGGAACGGGCGCAGCGACAGGCCGTCTGGGTTGGCGCTGGTCATGGGAGGCGATCGTACGCAGGTGCGGTGCCATGGAATCATGGGGCGTGTGGCCGCTCCCGACGTCGTGACCCTGTCCGGCACCGAAAAGCCACTGGCGCAGATCTACGACGTCGCGTTGCTCGATCTCGACGGTGTTGTGTACGTCGGGCAGCACGCGGTGGCGGGTGCACCCGAAGCGTTGCGTGGAGCGCGGGAACTTGGGATGCGGCTGGCCTTCGTGACGAACAACGCGGCACGTCCGCCGCGCACTGTTGCGGAGCACCTCAGCGCACTGGGCATTCCTGCGCGCGCGGAGGACGTGATCAACTCGGCGCAGGCGGCGGCGCACTACCTGGCCGAGCGGCTGGGTACGGGGGCACGGGTACTCGTGATCGGGACAGTCGGGCTGGACGAGGCGCTCGCGGAGCGCGGGCTGACCGCGGTGCACAGCGCCGACGACGATCCAGAGGCGGTCGTGCAGGGTTATTCGCCCGAGCTGAACTGGGCACAGTTGGCCGAGGGGGCCGTCGCCATTCGGCGTGGCATCCCGTGGGTCGCGACGAATGTCGATCCCACGGTGCCGTCGCCCCGTGGCCCGCTGCCCGGAAACGGATCGATGGTCGCGGCGCTCCGGCACGCCACGGGTGCCACCCCTGTGGTGACCGGAAAGCCGGACCCGACGATGCACCGGGAGTCCGTGCTCCGCTCGGGTGCGCAGAACCCGCTGGTGGTCGGCGACCGTCTGGATACCGACGTGGAGGGCGCCAATGCCGCCGGCTGCCCCAGCCTGCTGGTGCTCAGCGGCGTCACGTCGGCTGCCGAGCTGCTGGCCGCGCCCCCGCTGTTGCGGCCGACGTACCTTGCCGAAGACGTCGGTGGGCTGCTTCAGGCACAGATCGCGCCGACGCTCAGCGCAGAAGGTGCTTCGTGCGGCCGATGGAGCGTGCACTTGTCCAGGGACGCGAACCTCACCTTGACTGCCCGGTCGGGCGGGGCGGTGCCGGATGGCGCGGTGCCGGATGGCGCGGTGCCGGACGCGATGGCTGCGCTCCGGGCGCTCTGCGCCGCGGCGTGGAGGCGGGCCGCCGCAGATGGTCGCGATGCGGGCAGGATCGGGCCGGTCCGGGGCGCAGACGCCCCCGCAGTCGTTGTACTCACGTCGCTGGGTCTGGCCGGCCCTGCCTGAATGCGGCGGCACCCACGGGTAGTGGCGGCGGAGGGCAGGTGGCGAACTCCGCTCAGAAGACGGAGCGTAGCTTCAGCAGGTCGAAGACGTTCGCGTCGATCTTGACCCGACCCGTCGCCCAGGCCGAAGCCATGTTCAACTCGCCGGCGACGAGTTTGAGCAGGTCATCGCTGGTCATGGTCATTCGGACCTGCGCGTTCGGTGTGTCCACCTGTCGGATGTCGAGCAGTTCGCCGTCGCGAAGCCGGCCGGCAAAGGTGACCTTGAGGTCACGAAGGGTGCAGCTGAGCGAGCGATCCAACGACGCTTTGCGCTTCGTCGAGGCATCAGCACCCGCCAAGCGGGCGGCCAGGCCCTGGAATGCCTTTTCGCACTCCTCGACGGTCGCCATCGTCGTCGCCCCTCCGTGGTCGTCTGCGCAATACGACATGCGGACGCGCAAGCGAACCGCGGGTTCGGCCGGCCGCGCCGGCCTCGTGGGACGTTACCGCAGGCGGAGGCGCGGTACCGTTCGAACCGGCCCCGCTTCGACGCGGCCCAGCGTCCGTCAACCGACCGGAGGAGGCGACCGGTGTCGTCCAATGAGTTCCCCGCGGCCGAATCCGCCACGTCGGACCAGACCGCCATCGTCGAGTTGGTGGCACAACAGGTCGGGGTGCTGGACTCGATGGCCGAGCGGCCGCTCGCCGAGCACGCTGGCGTCTATCAGCAGTTGCACGCCGAGCTGCAGGCTGCCCTCGGCGGCATTGACAGCGCCTGACCGCAGGTCGCACAACCACGACAGACCTACCGGGGAGCGCCGTGGGCAGACGAGTGCAGCGGCTGGATGCAGAGCTGATCCGGCGCGGGCTGGCCCGCTCGCGCGAGCAGGCGGTCGAGCTCATTGCCGCCCGCAGGGTAGAGGTCCGTGGCGTGCTGGCGAGCAAGCCGGCGACCGGAGTGGAGGCCGACACGCCGGTGCGGGTGCTGCCCGACGACGACGACCCCGGTTACGCGTCGCGGGGCGGGCACAAGCTGGCTGGCGCCTTGGCGAGCTTCCCGCAGATCGAGGTGGCGGGGCGCCGGTGCTTGGACGCCGGCGCGTCGACGGGCGGGTTCACCGACGTCCTGCTGCGCGAGGGCGCCGCGTCGGTGGTGGCCGCAGACGTGGGTTACGGGCAGCTGGCGTGGGCAATCCGCAGCGATCCCCGGGTCCAGGTCCTCGACCGCACCAACGTCCGGAGCCTTACACCCGAGCAGATCGGCGGGGTGGTGGACCTCGTCGTCGCGGACCTGTCGTTCATCTCCCTTCGCCTGGTCCTACCCGCGCTGGTGGCGTGCGTCGACCCGGCGGGCGACCTCCTGCCGATGGTCAAGCCGCAGTTCGAGGTCGGCCGCGAGCG
>JAVHVL010000649.1:0-3965 GCA_032160565.1 Pseudonocardiales bacterium
CCGCCGCCAGAGCTCCGCATGCGCCCGCGGACCCGGCAACCCGCACAAAACTTCGACCTCCCTTACCGCCAGCCGTTCGAATCGCGCAAAAGCGTCGTCGACGGAGATCGGGAACGCACCCGATCGCCCGGCCCCCGCCGCCTCGGCCGCCGCAGCCAGCACCTCATACGAAGCGTTCCCAAAAACCCACCCGTCGTCCCCGAACCGCAGCGTCGGGAACGGGACCCGGTCCTCGCGCGGCGAGCCCACCGGCGCCGCGCGCGTCAAGTCCAGGTCGGCGCCGAACGCCTCGATGATCGCGTGCGAGCCGGCATCGAGCCGGAAGCGCTCGACGTCCAGCCCCGCACGCCGCGCCTCCTCGGCCAGGGGCTCGAGCGAGTCGAGCTTGCGCCGGAAGCACATCAGCCCCTCGCGCACGACGCGCAGGAACCGCGCCGCAAGGTCGACCCCCTGCTCACCGGCCGCTTCAACCGCCATGCAAGCGGGGTACGTAGAGGAGATTCCGCCTTCGTTCCACAACAAGGGATCGATGGGCATCTCGATGAGCCCCGCGTCAACCGCCCACGCACGAAGAGCCCCCCGCTCATGACCCTTGTAGTCACGCCCCAGGCCACCCATGACGAATCGCCACTCGAGCGAATCGCCGAATTCGACCATCAGGCGGCGTACGTTGGGCTCATGGCCCCACGACATCGGGCATCCCGGATCGGTGAAGTAATGGACCGGAACAGTCACGGGCGCGCCAAGATACGCGGCCTGTGATCGGCACGCTGCTCTGCAATCGCTTCCGCCTCGAGGAGAAGGTCGGCTCGGGCGGCATGTCGACGGTGTACCGGGCATTCGACGAGACGCTCGAGCGGTCGGTGGCGATCAAGCTGCTGCACGCCGACATGTCCTCGGACGACGCCCAGTTGGAGCGCTTCCGCCGCGAGGCCAGGTCCGCGGCCCGCCTGTCCCACCCTCACGTCGTCACCGTCATCGACGCCGGCGAGGACGACGGCCGCCCGTTCATCGTCCTCGAATACGTAGAGGGCGAGACGCTCAAGGAGCGGATCCGGCGCCTCGGACGGCTGCCGGTGGCCGAGGCGATCGCGTACGCCATCGAGATCGGCCGCGCCCTGGCAGCCGCGCACGCCGAGCGCCTCGTCCACCGCGACGTCAAGCCGCAGAACGTGCTGATCGACGCCGAGGGCCGCGCCAAGGTGACCGACTTCGGCATCGCCCGCTCGCTCGAGCTGGACGGGCTGACGGCCGCCGGGCGCGTGCTGGGGACAACCGACTACGTGGCTCCCGAGCAGGCCATCGGCGAGGGAGCCACGCAGCAGGCCGACATCTACTCGCTCGGGATCTGCCTCTGGGAGATGCTCACCGGCGACGTCCCGTTCAAGGGCGAGAACCAGGTGGCAGTTGCGATGCAGCACGTACGCGATCCATTGCCGGACGTCCAGCAGCTGCGCCCCGAGGTGTCCTCCGTGCTCGCGTCGGTGATCGACCGCTCCACGCGTAAGGAGCTGAAGAACCGCTATGCCGACGTCGACCAGATGGTGCACGACCTCGAGCAGGCACTGGCGATCGAGGCACGGCGCGGCGGTCAGATGACGGACGAGGCCACCACGGTGCTGCGCGCACTGCCGGGTGACACCGCCGGGTGGGTGCCGATGCGCATCCGCGCGCCGCGCCGGATCCTCGCGGTGGGCGCGCTGGTGCTGGTCGCCGCCGCGATCGTCGTCGCCCTGCTGGCCAACCGCACCCACACCGGCGAGACCGGAGACGCCGCGCCGCGCAAGGTTGCGGCGGGCATCACGCGAGTCAAGTTCTCCGCCGTGAAGGACTACGACCCGGAGAGCGCCGACCAGCACGAGTCGCCGAACTCCGTGAAGCTTGCGATCGACGGCAACCGCAAGACGTTCTGGGCCACCGAGCACTACAGCGCCGGCCTGCCCGGCGCGCACAAGAGCGGCGTGGGCCTCTGGGTCAAGACCACTCCGGTCGCCGCCACGGAGCTCGACCTGATCTCGCCGTTCGCGAACTGGCAGGGCGCCGTCTACGGCGTCAACGGCAGCGTGCCCAAGGACATCGGCGGCTGGCAGCGGCTGTCAGGGACGTTCACCGCCAAGTCCGTCAACAAGATCCCGCTCGACACCGCGGGCAAGCCGTTCGACCATTACCTGGTCTGGATCACGAAGCTGGCCGGCGAGCAGGCCGGGATCATGGAGCTCTCGCTGCTCGCTCAGAAGCGGTAGCGCGCCTCGCGCTCGTGGCGCGCTACGCCGAGCGCGACCAGGCGGTCCGTCAGCTCCGCGAACGGCACCCCGGAGAGCTCCCACAGCTTCGGGAAGACGCTCGTCGGCGTGAAGCCGGGCATCGTGTTGAGCTCGTTCACGAGCACCCGCTCGCCGCCTTCGACGAAGAAGTCGACCCGCGCCAAGCCTGAGCAACCGGCCGCGCGGAACACCTCCACCGACAGCTCGCGCACGCGCTCGCGGACCGCCTCATCCAGGCGCGCCGGCACCTGCAGCTCCATGCCGCCAGGCGTGTACTTCGCCTCGTAGTCGTACCAATCGGCGTTGACCACGATCTCGCCGGGCTGTGAGGCGACCGGGTCGTCGTTGCCGAGCACCGCGCACTCCACCTCCATGCCGGCGGACATCGCCTCGACGATCACGCGCGGGTCGTGTTCGAAGGCCGTCGCGATCGCGGCGCGCAGGTCCTCGGGCGTCGTGGCCTTGGAGATCCCGACGGACGACCCCAGGCGCGCCGGCTTGACGAATACGGGCAGGTCGAGCGGCGGCTCCCCACCCGCCGCCACGGTGGCGTAGGCGACCTGCGGCAGCCCATGAGCCTTCATCAGATCCTTGAAGATCAGCTTGTCCATGCACAGCGCCGACGCCAGCACGCCGGCGCCCACGTAGGCCACGTCGAGCAGCTCCAGCAGTCCCTGGACGGTCCCATCCTCGCCGAACGGCCCGTGCAACACCGGCCACGCGACGTCGCACCCCAGCAGGCCCCGGCCGGGCTCGAGCGCCACCGGCTCGCCGCCGCTGGACCACGATCCGTCGCGCGCCAGAAGCATGTCGACGACGTCATGGCCCGCGTCCGCGAGCCCGGTGCGCACGGCCGTCGCGGACTCCAGCGACACCTCGTGTTCGCTGGAGCGGCCGCCGGCCAGGACGGCCACCCTCATCAGGGAATGCCCGGCGTGGTCGACGGCGGCGTGCCGCTGGGCGTGGTCGGGGTGGGAGCGGGTGTGGTGCCGGTCGGGACCGGCGGCGGCGTATAGACCCCAACGTAGATGATGACGGTGCGGCCCTTCTTCAGCTGCGTACCCGGCTTGGGCCGCTGGTCCAGCACGATGTCGTCGTCGGCCGGGTCGGTCGCGTCGCGAGTGCGGACATCGACCTTGAAGCCCGCGGCCTGCAGCTCGCCGCGCGCGTCCCCGCGGGTCAGGCCCACCGCGTCGGGCACGTTTACGGACGCAGGCCCCTTGGAGACCGTGATCGTCACGCGGTCGCCGGCCGCCACGTTCGTGCCGGCGAGCGGGTTCTGCTGGAAGACCGTGCCCGCGGGCTGATCGGACTGCTTCTCGACAGGCACGGGCGCGAGGTTCTTGTCCTCAAGCGCGCGCTCGGCGGCGCTCTGGTCCAGGCCGACCACGTTCGGCACCCCGAACATGGCGACGCCCGAGCTGACGTCCACACGCACGCGGCTGTCCACCTGAGCGACCTCGCCGCCGGCGGGCGTCGTCCCGATCACGACCCCCTTCTTGACCGTGTCGTCGGCCTTCCCGAAGACGTCCGCCTTGAAGCCGGCCTTGTCCAGCTTCGCGAGCGCCACCTTCAGCGGCAGGTCCTCCACGGGCGGCACCACGGCGTCCGGGGGACCGTCGGAGACGGTCAGGTTGATCGTCGAGCCGTTCGCCGCCTTGTTGCCCGGGCCCGGCTGCTGCTGGATCACCTGGTCGAGCG
>JAVHVL010000655.1:0-4397 GCA_032160565.1 Pseudonocardiales bacterium
GACGCCCGGGATGGACGTGCTGCCGGTGATGCCGGCCCCGAAGTTCTCCTGGTCGTCGGCGAAGATGAAGCCGGTGGCGCCGGCCGCTGCGAGCTTGCCGGACCGCCCCACCGAACCGCATCGGCGGCTCGCGTCGTCGTCGGTCCACTCCACGAACGCGATGTGCCCGCTGATCTGCGAGGCGTAGGGCTCGGTGATGGTGTCGCACCCGTCGAGGTTGCCGGGCTGGGCGAGGCGAACCACGTCACCGGACAGGTCAGGGTTGTTGACCCAGTCGTAGGCGATCGACCGCTCGGCGGCGTAGTCGCCCGCGATGCCTGCCGGCGCGCTCACGTGCAAGGCGTCGACCTGCGAGAAGGCGTCGGCGCTCGCGGCCACCGCGATGCTGCGCGGGGCGTTGCCCGGCGAGCCGCCGATGTCGTAGAGGTCGCCGCCGTTGCCGGACGCGACCGCCATCGTGATGCCGATCGCGGCGGCGTCGTTGGTGACGACCGAGTCGCCGTCCTGCGGCGAGCCGAAGTCGGAGCCGAGCGACATGTTGATCACGTTGACGTGGTCGGAGGTGTCGCCGTCACCGTTCGGGTCGGCCGCCTTGTCGATCGCGGCAGCGACCAGATCCGTGCTGCCGGCACAGCCGAAGACGCGGAAGGCGTAGAGCTTGGCCTTCGGTGCCATACCGGGGCCGATCCGCATCGTGTCGAACGGGGTGCTGGAGTTGTAGGCGCCCGCGTAGGTCGTGCCGCCGGCGTTCTCGCCGTAGCCGGCGATGGTGCCCGCGACGTGCGTGCCGTGGCTGTTGCAGTCGAGCGGGTACGGGTCGGGCGAGGGCGTCGGGTTGTAGGCCGGGTCGGTCGGGTCGCCGTTGTAGGCGTCACCGGCCAGGTCGTAGCCACCGATCACCTTTGTTCCGGGGAACTCCCCGAGCGTGACCGGCTGGCCGAGCTGAGCCTTGGCGGCGTCGTAGTCCGCCACGGTGCCCGCCCCGCCGAAGTCGGCGTGGGTGTAGTCGACGCCGGTATCGATGATCGCGACCGTACTGTTGGCACCCAGGTCGCCGTAGGCGGTCCACGCCTGAGGCGCACGCTGCAGCGGCACGGCGTAGGAGTTGGAGGCGCTCTTGGGCGCGATGGGGTAGACGGCGGCGACACCGGCCAGCCGGGTGAGCGCGGCGTAGTTCTTGACGTCCGTCGTCACGGCGAGGCCGGCCAGGACCGCGTGCGTGCGGTACAGCAGCTTGGACTTACTCGGCAGAGCGGCGATGACCTGGTTCTGCGCGGCCGTCACCGAGGCGAGTTGCGCCTTCGCCGCCGCGCGTGCGGCCGAGGTCCCCCTGGACCTGGCGCCGGTGTAGGCGCTCTGGGTCGTGCTCGCGGCGAGTTTCAGCAGGAAGGCGTAGTTGCCGCTCGCCGGCACTCCGGCCGGCGCACCGCCCGCGCCCTTGCTCATTGCGCGAGGAGTCGCGTTCGCTCGCGACGACGCCGCCTTGAGCGAGTGCTTCGGTGCCGAGACACCCGGCGCCACGTTCGGCGACGAGGGTGCCGCCCCGGCGCTCGTCGTGCTCGCCAACGCGGCCACCACGGCACCCGCGACGGTGGCCGCGATGATCAGAGCCGGGCGTGAACCGCGCGCACGTGTTCGATGCATTCCCCATACCCCCGGGGGAGGCGTCTTTGACCGCTCCGGGTTGTGCCCGATCTGCCGCCTGCCCGTGCAGCCGGCCGGTCCGCCCTCCCGCCGCGCGGACTCTATACCGATACATACGATTTGTGGGAGGTCCAAGATCTGCTCGGCGCGTCCGCCTGTCGATCAGCCGGCTAACCCGCTTGCCCCGCGCGCGTAACGTCGAGCAACCGTGGCCGACGACCCGATACTGACTGCCGAACGAGCCCACCTCGACACCGCCCGCCACTGCCTGGAGCTCATGCGCGACAGTGCGGCCGCCATCGCCGACTACGGCGTCGACGAGCTGGCCAGCCAGTCCCTCGGCCGGCTGCGCACCCAGCGGCTGCGCGCACTCACCGCCGACCCAGACGCCCCACCGTTCTTCGGACGGATCGATCGAGGCCCGGAACGCGCCGGCACCGGGACCGAGACCTTCCACGTCGGTCGCCGGCACGTGCGCGACGAGTACGGCGACCCGGTCGTCATCGACTGGCGGGCACCGATCGCCCGCGCCTTCTACCGAGCCACGCCGACCGACCGGATGGCGGTGCGGCTGCGCCGGCGGTTCGGTTTCCACGACGGGGATCTGAGCTCGTACGAGGACGAGCACCTCGACCTCGGCGAGACGCTCGGCCTGGCATCCGGCCTGCTGCGTGAGGAGATCGAGCGCCCGCGCGTGGGGCCGATGCGCGACATCGTCGCCACCATCCAGCCCGACCAGGACGACCTGGTTCGCGCCGAGCTGGACACGTCGCTGTGCATCCAGGGCGCCCCAGGTACCGGCAAGACCGCGGTCGGGCTGCACCGCGCGGCATACCTGCTCTACACGTATCCGGAGCGGCTGCGGCGCTCCGGCGTGCTGGTGGTCGGTCCGAACCGCGCGTTCCTGCACTACATCGCGCAGGTGCTCCCGTCGCTCGGCGAAGGTGGCATCGAACAGACCACGGTGCCCGAGCTGGTCGGTTCACCGAGCTCGCCGGCCGGTGAGCCGCATGAGGTGGCGGTGCTCAAGGGCGATGCCCGGATGGCCGACGTGCTGCGCCGCGCGGTGCTCTCGCACGTCGCCAAGCCGGCCGACGACGTGGTCGCGATCGTCGGCACCAAGCGGTACCGGGTCGGGGCGCACCACCTGCGCCGCTACGTCGACGACGCCCGCCGCGCGCTCGCCGACGGGGCAGGGCTGCGCTGGTCGGTTGCCCGCGAGCGGCTGCGGACCCAGGTCGCCGAGGACGTGCGGCGCCAGCGCGAGGATGCCGGCGGGGCACCGTCCGACGCGGAGACGGCGAAGGTGGCCCGGTCGGCCGCGGTGCGCGAGTGGGTCGACTCGGTGTGGCCGGAGCTGTCCGCGCCTGCGGTGCTCGCCCGGCTGTGGAGCGACGCGGAGTTCTTGCTGCGCTGCTCGGCCGCCGTCCTGACCGATGCCGAGCGAGAGCTGCTGCATCGCCCGGCGCCGCGGTCGCTGCGGTCCGCGCGGTGGAGTGTCGCGGACGCGGTGTTGCTCGACGAACTCACCGGGCTGCTGCACGGCAACGCCTCGTACGTGCACGCCGTAGTCGACGAGGCGCAGGACCTCTCGGCGATGCAGTGCCGGGCGATCGCGCGGCGCTGCCCCCTCGGCTCGGTGACGGTACTGGGCGATCTGGCCCAGGCCACCGCGCCGTGGGCGCCGGGCGACTGGGCGATCACGCTGCGGCACCTGGGGCACGCCGACGCGCCGATCCGGCCGCTGACCGCGGGGTACCGCGTGCCCGGCGAGGTGCTCGAGGTGGCGAACCGGCTGCTGCCGCACATCGCGGCGGGGGTGCCGCCCGCGACATCGATCCGGCACGGGGAGGACGCGCTGCGGTTCGCGCCGGCGGATGCCCTCATCGCCGAGGTGCGTCGCTGCCTGGCCGTCGAGGGTTCGGTCGGTGTCATCGCGCCGGACGGGCAGAGCGACGCCGTCCTGCGCCTGCTCGTGGACGCCGGCATCGCGGCGGAGGTGGTGGACGCCGAAGCGGACGCCCGCGTCTCGGTCGTGCCGGCCAGCGAGGCCAAGGGGTTGGAGTTCGACTCCGTCGTGCTCGTCGAGCCGGCCGAGATCGTGGCCGGCGAGGCGACCCGCCCGGCCGGCCTGCGCCGCCTCTACGTGGTGCTCACCCGCGCCGTCTCCCGCCTTACCGTCGTCCACGATCAGCCGCTGCCGGAGGAGCTCGCCGCCTGACGCCGGTGGCTCAGCCGGACGGGGAGGCTCGCCGCCTGCGTTACCCGTCACCGTGCTCGTCAAAGTCGAGTTCTGGGCGACGACTACGTGAACCCAAGGACGCTGCGGCGACTTTGATCATGGCGCCAACCTGCTCCGTCCCGTGACCACGAACGGCTTCGACCCGCCAGGTGGCGCGAGGACGCCACCGCCTGGCAGATACGGGACCCCGAGCTCTTCGCCCGAGATCGCAGCCAATCCGTCACCTCGATCAGCCATCGGCCGGACCGGTTCAGCACGGCGGACGGCGGGCAATGGGTGACGGCAGGCCCCAGCGCGTGAGCGCGTTATGCCGCTCGAGGGTCGCCTGCCAGTCGGACACCCGAAAGTGGAACTCCCGGCTGTCGATCTCCAGGGCGGCCCGCAATTCCCGCCAGAGGACGTCGACGACTTAAAGCACCGAGCCGGTCTCGTCGACCACCGCAACGTTGAGCTCGAAGCGCGGCACAGCCGCACGCCCGAGCTCCACGGAGGCGGCCGCCTCAGCCGCGGA
>JAVHVL010000065.1:0-4225 GCA_032160565.1 Pseudonocardiales bacterium
ACGTGGTGCAGGCCGATGTTGCCGGTGAAGAACTGCAGGACCTTCGGAAGCTTCAGGTGCGAGCTGCCGCGCAGGGCGGCGTCGTCATAGCTCCAGCAGTCCGCGCTGACCCAGTAGACGTCCTCGAACTGGTGCTGCACGTAGAAGAGGAAAACGCCCGCTGCGCCCGCAAGCCACGCGGCCGGCCAGATCGTGAGCAGGTAGTCCTGCCAGCCGATCAGGAACACAAGCCCCCCGACCATGAGCGCCACGGCCACATTGGTGAGCCACACGGCGCGCTTCATCCGCGGGCGCATGTTCTTCGAGACGAGGCGCGGCGAGACCACCAGCGCCCAGATCGGCCCGAGGACGAACATGACGAGCGGATGACGGAAGAGCCAGTAGCCCATGCGCTTGCCGCGGACGGCGGAGTTGTATTCCTCGACGGTCAGGGTCGGGACGTCGCCCGTGCCGCGGCGGTCGAGGTCCCCCGCGGTCGCGTGATGCACCGCGTGGTTGTGGCGCCAGCTCTGATAGTTCGAGTAGACGAGCAGGCCGGTGCCGATGCCGAGCCAGGAGTTAGCCCGCTTCGAGCGCAGGAACGATCCGTGCGCGCAGTCGTGGAAGATGATGTAGGTGCGCAGCAGGAAGCCGGCGGTCGGGACGGCCAGCACGAGCGCGAGCAGAAGGGATGCCTGCAGGGCGAACCAGATCGCCACGCTGAGCGCGAGGTAGGGCACGACTGAGGTAGCCAGGTCGATGGCGCTGCGACCCAGATGAGGACGCGCGTACGGGGCGAGCTTCACCCGCCACGCCGGCTGCTCCAATTGGTCCAGCTGCGCTGCATCCTGCATCGTCGTCATGTGCGACGGGCCTCCCTAGGACGTTCGGCCGGGCACGCTACCCGGTCGGGCGGCTGCTCAGGACACTGGCCGGCTCATTGAGGGTTGTCAGCGAGCAGACCAGCCTAAGAGCGGGCGGCCGGCTCGGCGCCGCATGCGCGCCGCCCGAGCAGGCAACCGTCCAGAACTGTGCCTAGGCGGCCTCGAACTCCCGGCGCAGGCCGAGGTCCTTGGCGATCTTGCGTACGTCGTCGGCCTGGTCGGCCATGAAGAACGTGATCCCCACGCCGTCGCTGCCGGCCCTGCCGGTGCGACCGACGCGGTGCACGTAGGTGTCGCGGTCGGCGGGCGCGTCGAAGTTGATGACGTGCGTCACCGCCTCGACGTCGATCCCGCGGGCCGCCACGTCGGTGGCGATCAGCGTATCGGTGTCGCCGGAGTGGAAGCGCCGGAGCGCCTTCTCCCGCTGCGCCTGCGACTTGTCGCCGTGAATGGCGACCGCTTCGGCCCCGTGGGCGCGCAGGCGCTTGACCAGGCGGTCGGCGCCGCGCTTGGTGCGGACGAAGACCAGCGTGCGGCCGCGATCGTCCGAGCGCAGCACGTGGACCAGCTGGTCGAGCTTGGCCTCGTGCAGCACCGGCACGAAGCGGTGATTGACGGTGTCGTCGCGCGGCGGCGCGTGCTTGTGAGCGCGGGCGTCGTGCGTCAGCGCGTCAGCCAGCTTGCCGACCGCGCCCTCGAGCGTGGCCGAGAACAGCAGCGTCTGCCGCTTGCGCGGAGTGCGCTTGACGATCCGGTCGACGGCGGGCTTGAAGCCCATGTCGAGCATGCGGTCCGCCTCGTCGAGCACGAGCACCTGAAGGTTCTCGAGCTTGACGGTGCCGCGGGACATCAGGTCCTCGAGGCGACCCGGGGTCGCCACGATCAGATCGGCGCGCTTCGCGCGCTCCACCTGGGGGCCGAAGCCGACGCCGCCGTAGACGGCTGCGACCTTGAGGCCGCACGTCTTGGCGAGCGGCTCGAGCTCGTCGACTATCTGAAGGGCAAGCTCACGCGTCGGCGCAAGCACCAGTCCCGCATGAGTCTGCGGGTGGCGGGCGAGCCGCTGGATGAGGGGAAGGCCGAAGGCGAGCGTCTTGCCGCTGCCGGTCGGCGATTGGGCGAGGACGTCGCGGCCGGCGAGCACGTCGGGAATGACGAGCTGCTGGACCGGGAACGCCGAGTCGATCCCACGCTTGGCCAGTGCACTTGTGAGCACCGGCAGCACGCCGAGATCGGCGAATGACTGCTTTTTCATGAAACTCCTATGCGGGGCGCCTGATGGCGCGCGCGGTGATTGCACACGATCGGGGCGCACGCTTGCGCGGACGCCCCGATGCGGTGCAGATTGTGTGCGCGCGTCTAGTGCCGCGCGCTGTCAGGCCTAAATGGCCTGGACGTTTACGGCCTGCGGGCCCTTGTTGCCGGCCTGCGCCTCGTAAGAGACCTTGGCGCCTTCGGCGAGCGAACGGTACCCGTCGCCCTGAATTGCGGTGTGGTGGACGAAGAGGTCCTTACCGGAGTCATCGGGAGTGATGAATCCGTATCCCTTCTCGTCGCTGAACCACTTGACTGTTCCAGTTGCCATGTTTTTACCTCCACGGCGTTATGTGCTGCGAACGCGGAGATGCTTCATAGGCAAACTGCGGGCGCTACACGATTTACACCGGACATCGGGTCCGGCTGCTGTGTTTACGCTAGCAGTTATGGCCTCGTTTGTTTAGGTTGCAGCGCCCCATGCGGAGCGACTCTCCACACATTCTGGCCATCCCCACGCGGTGGCACGACAACGACGTCTACGGGCACGTGAACAACGTCGATTACTACGCGTTCTTCGACACCGTGATCAACGCCTGGCTGATCGACGAGGGCGGCCTGGACATCCACGAAGCAGAGGCAATCGGGCTCTGCGCCGAGTCGCATTGCCGCTTCCTCGCAGCGGTTTCGTTCCCGGAGGTGGTCGAGGCCGGACTGCGGGTCGGGCACCTCGGGCGCTCCAGCGTGCGCTACGAGATCGAGCTCTACCGCGAGGGCGAGGAGGAGCCCGTGGCCGATGGCTGGTTCGTCCACGTTTTCGTCGACCGCGGCGAGCGGCGGCCGGTGGAGATACCCACGCGCATCCGTGAATCGCTCGAGCGGCTCGTCGTCGAGACGCCGGCGCCGTGAACGTCCGCGGCGCCGTGCTGCGCGAGATGGGCCTGCCGGCGCCCTACGCCGAGTCCCGCCCGCTCGCGATCGAGCAGCTCGAGCTCGACGGGCCCGGCCCCGGCGAGCTGCTGGTGCGCGTCGGTGCCGCCGGCCTGTGCCACTCCGATCTGTCGGTCATCGACGGCTCCCGCCCGCGCGTGATGCCGATGGTGCTGGGCCACGAGGCGGCCGGCGAGGTCGTAGAGGTGGGACCGCAGACTGCGGGCTTCGCCGCAGGCGACCACGTGGTGCTGGCGTTCGTGCCCAGCTGCGGGTCGTGCGGGCCATGCCTTTCCGGCCGCGCGGCGCTGTGCGAGCCGGGCGCCGCCGCCAACACCGCCGGCTCGCTGCTCTCGGGCGACCGCCGCTGGCACGACGGGCTGCACCACCACCTCGGAGTGTCCGCGTTCGCCGACCACATCGTCGTCTCGGCCAGGTCGGCCGTGCGGGTCGATCCGGAGCTGCCCCACGAGATCGCGGCCCTGTTCGGCTGCGCGGTCCTCACCGGTGTGGGCGCGGCGCTGAACAGCGCACAGGTCGGCCCGATGGACAGCGTGGCGGTGTTCGGCCTGGGCGGCGTGGGATTGGCCGCGCTCCTGGGCGCCGTCGTGTCCGGCGCGGCCACGATCGTCGCCGTCGACCTGGTGCCCGAGAAGCTGGAGCTGGCGCTCGAGCTCGGGGCGACGCACGCGGTGGCCGCGGGCGACGAGACGGTCGCAGCGATCCGGGCGATCACAGGCGGGGGCGCGAACAAGGTCATCGAGACGGTCGGCAATGCCGGAGTCCTGGCGGACGCGTACGCGGCGACGCGTCGCGGCGGCACCACCGTGACGGTCGGCCTGCCGCACCCCGAGCGCATGCTGTCGATACCGGCGGTGAGCCTGGTGGCGGAGGAGCGCACCCTGAAGGGCTCCTACCTGGGCTCGTGCGTCCCGGCGCGCGACATCCCCCGCTTCATCGACCTGTATCAGCGCGGTCGGCTGCCGGTGGACCGGCTGCTGACGGACACGTTGGCGCTGGACGAGTTGAACGAAGGGTTCGACCGGTTGGCGCGGGGCGAGGGCGTGCGGCAGGCCGTTGTGTTTTGAACTGCAGCTGGTAGGGGGGGGGCTCTAACGCTGGGGCACTCCGCGGGGCGGTGCGGTGTCGCGAGATCAACATCCACGTCGCATAGGGAC
>JAVHVL010000082.1:0-3964 GCA_032160565.1 Pseudonocardiales bacterium
CTCCACGGCACCGCCGCCCTCCGCGGCCGACGTCAGGCGGCGATGCTCCCCGCGTCCGGGCAGCCGCTCGGCCAGCCGCCGCGACGCCGCGAGCAGGGTCGGCCCGGCGCGCCGCGAGACCGCCAGCGAGACGACGGGCACCTCGGCGCCGTATCGCTCGTCGACGTCGCGGATCGCCGAGTCGTCGGCGCCGCGGAAGCCGTAGATCGACTGGTCGGGGTCGCCGACGAGGACGAGCTCATCGGCGCCCTCGGCGAGCAGCGCCAGCAGTTCGGCCTGCGCGGGATCGGTGTCCTGGTACTCGTCGACGAAGATGTGGCGGCGGCGCGACCGCTCAGCGGCAAGAAGCTCGGCGTCGTCGGTGAAGGCGTTCAGCGCCGAGCGGATGAGCTCGGCCGGGTCGTAGGCTCCGGGGCGGCCGAGGCTGGTGACGCCGTGGTACTCGGCGAGGAACTCCCCCGCCGCGACCCAGTCCGCGCGCTTGCGCTCGCGCCCGATCCGCGCCAGTGCGGCGCCGTCGAGGCCACGCTCGACCGCACGCATCATCAGGTCGCGCAGCTCGCCGGCGAACGCGCGGGTGCGCAGCGCCGGCCGCAGCTCGACCGGCCAGCGCGCGGCCGCGCCGTCGAGCAGCTCGCGGATCGTGATGTCCTGCTCCGGGCCGGACAGCAGCCGCGGCGCGGGCAACCCCTGCGCGACGTTCGCCATGCGCAGCACTCCGAACGCGTACGAGTGCAGCGTGCGGGCCACCGGCTCGCGCACCGTGCCGCCCAGCCGCGCGGTGACCCTGTCGCGCAGCTCGCCAGCCGCCCGCCTGCTGAACGTGAGCATCAGGATCTGGTCCACCGGAACACCCGCATCGACGCGCGCCACCGCCGCCTCGACCAGCGTGGTGGTCTTGCCCGTCCCAGGACCCGCCAGCACGAGCAGCGTGCCACCGGCATGCTCGACGACCCGGCGCTGCGCGGCGTCGAGGGCCGGAGCGGTGACGGCTGTTCGCGACGGCCGGAGCAGCCGGTAGCCGGGAGCCGAGGTGGTCACGCCGGCAATCAGAACATGCCCGGCCGACAGTTCCGCGCAGGGTCAGCCGCCGTCCCAGCGGAAGGAGATCAGGTCCACCCGGGGGCCGATGAACCGAACGCCCTCGCTGAGCAGCCGCTGGCGCTGCTCCGCATAGAGATGCGGGGCGCAGGTGCCGTCGGCCCGCAGCACCCGATGCCACGGCACCGTGCCTCCGTCGGCAGCCAGCACCCGCCCGACCATCCGCGGCGCGCGGGACCCGACGTACTCGGCGACATCGCCGTACGTCATCACCCGCCCGGGCGGGATGGACTCGACGCAGGCGAGGATGCGCTCGGGCAATGAATCGGGCAACGAGTCATGCGGCACGGCAGCGAGTCTGGCATCCGTCGCCGCCGCCCGCCTCGTACGCTCACCGCTGTGACCGCGAAGAAATTCGTGCTGGGCCCCGACGACGAGCGTGCGCTGGCGAAGACGCTCTTCAACGGCGTGTGGGAGCTGCTTGAGCGCACCGACCGCAGCCAGGACGACGACGACCGCATGCTGCACATGGCGCACGCGTCGCGCTATCACTGGGGCCAGGCGCCGCTGCCCGCGACGCTGGCCCGCGGTGAGTGGCTGTGCGCGCGGGTGTACGCCGTGCTACAGCGAGCCGAGCCCAGCGCGTACCACGCCCAGCGGGTGCTGGACCTCTGCCGGCGCGAGGGCATCGGCGACTGGGATCTCGCCTTCGCCTACGAGGCACTGGCCCGCGCGAGCGCCGTGGCGGGCGACGCGGCGGCCGCGCGGACGTACACCGAGCAGGCCCTCGCCGCGGCGGAGAACATCGCGGAGACGGGCGACCGCGAGCTGCTCCTCGCCGATCTCGAGACCATCCCGGGGCAGCCGCAGTTCTGGTGACTCTCAGCGAGGGGTGCGTCCGGTTGCGGCGAGGAGTTTGGTCATCGTCGGCGCGGATTCGAGCACGTCGACCGGGGCGGCGAACATGCCGGTCCCGGAGAGGTCGCCCATGTCCTTGACCTGGCTGTAGACGAACTCGACGGTTTCGGGCGGGAACTCACCGCGGTAGCCGATCGCCGTGCCGAGGTCCCACGAGTGCAGCACCAGGTCGAAGATCATCTCGGCGAGATACTGCCGGGCCGGCGTGGATCCGCGAGACAGCGCCACGGAGCGCTCCAGCGCGTCGGGCTCGCCGACGGCATCGAGGGAGGCCCGTGCGGCGCCCTCCCACTCTGCGGCGAGGTCGCCCACCCCGGACCCGCGAGCAACAGACGCCGCCGCGACGATCTTGCCCGCCGCCTCGAGATCGTGCCCGTCCAGCAGCGGCGGGATCCAGCGGTGCTCCTCGGTCAGGTGCCCGACGAGGTCGGCCACGCACCAGTCCGTGTCGGGCGTCGGCGAACCCCATTGGCCGGCGTCCACCGCCTTCACCCGCGCACCGAACTCACCCACGCCGTCATGGAACATGCCGAGCAGCGCGTCCATGCGCCCTGTCTACCCCGCGGCGGCGCCGCGCGAAAGGCCCCGGAAAGGTTCTCAGTACGAAGGCAGGCTCGGATCGATCTGGTTCACCCATGCCGTCACGCCGCCCTGCACGTGCACGGCGTCCGCGAAGCCGGCGTTCTTCACGGCCGCCAGCGTCTCTGCCGAACGCACACCCGTCTTGCAGTACATGACGATCTGCTTGTCCTGCGGTAGCGAGGCAAGCGCGTCACCGCGCAGGATCTCGTCCTTCGGAATGAGCGTGGCGCCCGGGATCGAGACGATCTCGAACTCGGCCGGCTCGCGGACGTCCACCAGATACACCGGCTTGTCCGAGTCGAGGAGGTCCTTCAGCTCGGCCGCGGTGATGGTCGAGCCGGCCGCGGCCTGCTGGGCCTCCTCGGAGACGACCCCGCAGAACGCCTCGTAGTCGATCAGCTCCGTGACGGTGGGGTGCTCGCCGCAGACCGCGCAGTTCGGGTCCTTGCGCACCTTGATCTTGCGGTACTCCATCTCGAGGGCGTCGTACACCATGAGCGAGCCTACGAGCGGCTCGCCGATCCCGGTCAGCAGCTTGATGGCCTCGTTGACCTGAAGGGATCCGATCGAGCCGCAGAGCACGCCGAGCACGCCACCCTCGGCGCAGGACGGCACCATGCCCGGCGGCGGCGGCTCGGGGTAGAGGCAGCGGTAGCACGGGCCGTAGTCGGCCCAGAACACCGAGGCCTGGCCGTCGAAGCGGTAGATCGAGCCCCACACGTACGGCTTGTGCAGCAGCACGCAGGCGTCGTTCACCAGGTACCGGGTGGCGAAGTTGTCGGTGCCGTCGACGATCAGGTCGTACTGCGCGAACAGCTCCATGACGTTGGAGGAGTCGAGGCGCTCCTCGTGGAGGTTCACCGTGACGTACGGGTTGATCTCCAGCACGGAGTCGCGGGCGGACTCGGCCTTCGAGCGGCCGATGTCGCTCTGGCCGTGGATGATCTGCCGCTGCAGGTTCGACTCGTCGACGACGTCGAACTCGACGATGCCCAGCGTGCCGACCCCCGCCGCGGCGAGGTACATCAGCGTCGGCGAGCCGAGTCCACCGGCCCCCACGGCCAGCACCTTCGCGTTCTTCAGCCGCTTCTGCCCGGCCATGGCGACATCCGGGATGATCAGGTGGCGGCTGTAGCGGCGCACCTCATCGACGGTGAGCGACTCGGCAGGCTCCACGAGCGGCGGCAACGACACGACACGTCCTCACTTAGTCCAACAGGCAGCGCTGATCCAACGACAGCTCTGATCCAACGACATGCGCCGTTGCGAACATTCCCGTCCAGTGTCCCCGCCGCGATAGCAGGATCTCAAACCGCCCGCCCCGGCTCAGTCGTTCTTGAGCTGGAACTCCCTGTTCTGGGGGGTGTCCGGCTGCTCGGCGCCGGGGACGCCCTTGACGCCGGCCGGGTACGGCCACGGGTTC
>JAVHVL010000122.1:0-19626 GCA_032160565.1 Pseudonocardiales bacterium
AAGTCGGGGCGGCAACTCGTCATCTTCGCCCAGAACGTCGACGGACCGGCCCTCGGGATGCTGGTGGCCAACAACGTGCATGACACGTTCCGTTCGGTGGTGGTCCGCGCACCCGGCTTCGGCCATCGGCGCATCGCGGAACTGAGCGACCTCGCCATCTGGATGGGGGGCCAGGTGATCACCGCCGAGGCCGGTCTGAGCCTCGACGCGGTCCGACTCGACCAGCTCGGTCAAGTGCGGCGGGTCACCGTCACCGACAGCACCACCACGATGGTGGGGGGCATCGGACCCGACAACGAGGTGTACGCCCGGATCGAGCAGCTCAAGCACGAGTACGAGCGGGCCGAGAACGATCACGACAAGGACGCCCTCCAAGGCCGGATCGCTCGGCTGTCCGGCAGCGTCGCAGTGATCCACGTCGGCGCGGCCACCGGCGTGGAGCTGACCGAGAAGCAGCACCGGGTAGAGGACTCCCTGTCAGCCACGCGTGCCGCGCTCGAGGAGGGCATCGTGGCCGGCGGTGGCACGGCCCTGGCCCAGGCGCGCAGCGCCATCGACACGCTCGACCTGATCGGCGAGAAGGGCCTCGGCGCCAAGATCGTCCGCGACGCGCTGGTCGAGCCGCTGCGCTGGATCGCGATCAACGCCGGCTACGACGGCGACGAAGTGGTGGAGCGCGTGAGCGGGTTGCCGACCGGTCACGGCTTCAACGCGCTGACCGCCAGGTTCGACGACATGTTCGACATGGGCATCATCGACCCGCTCAAGGTCACCCGGTCGGCGCTGCAGAGCGCCGCCTCGATCGCAGCGCTGCTGCTGACCACCGAGACGCTCATCGTCGAGGAGATCATCCAGAATCCTGGTGCGATCATCGCGCCCGGGTTCGGTGACCTGGCCGAAGGCCTGGTCCGCCCGTCCAACATCGCGTAACGCGACGCACGTCGGATCCGGGAAGGCGATATGAACCTGGCGCTGCGGAGCCCGACACCTCTCGTCCAGGAGGCCCCGGCATTCGATGCGAGCACCGGCCGCGGCTTCGTCTCCCGCGGCCGGTTTCTCGGGCTCATCGGCCCGGCGTTCGTCGCCGCGATCGCGTTCGTGGACCCCGGCAACATCGCGACGAACGTCAGTGCCGGCGCCGACTACCGGTACCTGCTGCTGTGGACGGTGGTCACTGCCAGCCTGATGGCGATTCTCGTGCAGTACCTGTCGGCGAAGCTCGGCCTGGCCACCGGATCCAGCCTGGCCGAGGTCTGCCGAGAGCACACCACGATGCCCGTGCGGATCGGCCTGTGGCTGGTCGCCGAGACCGTGGTGATCATGACCGACCTCGCTGAGTTCGTCGGCGGCGCAGTCGCGTTGAACCTGCTGTTCGGGCTGTCGCTGTTCCCGGGAGGGCTCGTCATCGCGGCCCTGACGATCCTGATCCTGCGGCTGCGCCTGCGCGGACGCGACGGGTTCGCCGCGGTGGTGATCGCCCTGCTCTTCGTGCTGGCGATCGCTTTCGTCTACCTCGTGGCCCGCTCGCCCTTGGACGCCGGCGCGGCAGCCTCCGGGTTGCTGCCCGGGTTCAGCAACACCAACAGCGTGCTGCTGGCGTGCGGCATCGTCGGGGCCACGGTCATGCCGCACGCCGTGTTCCTGCACTCGTCGTTGATCGGTGACCTCGCCGATCACCGTGTCCGCACCATTCGTACGTCGACGATGCTCCGGTTCATCAAGCGTGACGTGATCATCGCGATGAGTGTGGCCGGGCTGGTCAACGTGATGATGCTGCTCGTCGCGACATCGCTCCCGGCCGGGACCGGCGTCTCGTTGACCTCGGTGCACGACGCGTTCCGCGCACACCGCGGCGCGCTGTTCGCGGCGATCTTCGGCATCGCGCTGCTGGCATCCGGCCTCGCGTCGGCGTGTGCGGGGGTATATGCCGGCCAGGCGATCATGCGTGGCTTCCTCAGGCGCAACAGCAGCATCTGGTTGCGCCGGGCGATCTCGACGGTGCCCGCGCTCGTCGTGCTGGGTCTGGTCGACGATCCCACCCAGGCTCTGGTGGTCAGCCAGGTGGTGTTGTCCTTCGGCCTGCCGTTCGCCCTCGTCCCGCTGATGGTCTTCACGTCCCGCAAACGCGTCATGGGGGCGTTCACCAACCGCGCGCACACCACCGTGGCCGGGCTGGCGGTCACCGCGACCATCCTCGCGCTCAACTCGTTCCTGCTCGTCCGGACCGTCGTCGGGGCTTGATCGCCCGCTACCCGTGGAGGCCCCGCCATGGCATCAGCCGCTGTAGCGTTGATCACGCTTGCGGCCACCGTCGCGGCTGGGCTGTGGCTCGCGCTGCGGGCGACCGCCCTCGCTGAGCTCGACCTGCCTGCGCGCTGGCGCGGGCGAGTGCTGTGGTGGCAGAGCCATCACAACCCCGTCTACGTCGGCTGCGCCGTCCTCGCAACGGCGGCCGGCCTCACCCAGCTGGCGCCGCTCTTCTGACTCGACGGGCCGGGCGCTCGGCAGAAGAAATGCCGCACATAGGCTCAAGACGGCGGAGCGTCTGACGATCGTGCTACTGCAACCGCCACGTCGCGACCACTTCCTGCTCGCGGCCATTGGCGGTCTGGCCGTGTTCCGTGATCGAAGGGTCGGAGATGATAGCGCTGCGCCCCGGGATGCCGGTCGTGGGCAGGCGGAGCGTCCATGATCGTGATCTCGCAGTGGTCGGCTACGCGCTGCGGTTCGCCACCCCCGAGTTCGCGGGTACGGACGCTGAGTCGAGCCACCTGCCGGAGGGGCACAGCGCCGTCGCCTGGGATGAGGTCGGCGCGGGGTGGCACGCGCTGATCGGCGCGAAGCGCCTGTTCTGCCGCGCCGATGCCGCGTTGCTGGCCGACGCGAACCCGCCGCTCCCTGCGGCTCAGACCGTGATCGCGGTGCCAGCGGAGCACGCGGACGATGAGGAGGTGCTCGCTACCTGCGGCCGCCTCATCGGCGAGGGCTTCACCGTCGCTGTGGCGGACCTGCCGGCTGGCGACGGCGCCGGCGCCGCGGGGCTGCTTGAGCTCGCGACGATCGCCTCGATCGACATCCAGGCCGTCAGCGGCAACGCTCGGGGCGAGCTGATCGACCAGTGCCGGCAACGTGGCGTCCAGGTACTTGCGCATAGCGTCGAGACGGACGGGGAACTGCACGATCTGCTCGAGATGGGGGTCGAGCTCTTCCAAGGCTCCGCACTTGAGCAGCCCCGGCTCGAGGCCGGCCGGCTGGTCGAAGCCCGCGACCTCACCGCCCTGCGCGCGGCGGCCGGAGCCCTCGGGCAGGCGCTCGACTTCGACACGATCGAGGAGATCCTGCGCGGCGACCCGGCCCTGACCTACCAGATCATGCGGCTGGCGTCCCTCGGCCGCCGCGGTGAAACCCGCCGCCGCGTCACGTCGGTCCGCGACGCCCTCATCCTTGCTGGAAGCTGGCGCATCCATAGCTGGATCGCCCTGCTGCTTGCCCGCCGGAGCGGCGGCGCCGTCGATGAGCAGGTCACCGCCGCACTGGCCCGGGCCAGCACCTGCGAGGTGCTGGCCGCCGACACGCTCGACCGGGGCACCGCCCGCATGGCCTTCACCGCCGGCATGCTCTCCTCCCTCGACCGCCTCCTGCAGATCTCCCGCGAGCAGCTCGCCGACACCCTGCCGCTCGCAGACGAACTACGACACGCGGCCTTCGGCGACGACACCCCGCTCGGCCGTATCGTCTGCGACGTCGCCGAGCACCAGGACGGGCGACGCTTCCCGCGCAGATTGTCCGGCCTCGGCGAACGCGAGCTCGACGACGCATCCGCCGCCGGGTTCGCGTGGGCCATCGAGGCAACCGCCGTGCTCGCCTGATCTGCCGCTGGTTCGTGATCTTGCTCATGATGTCGGCCGAGTGTCAGAGGCCGGCCTTGCGCCCGCACTCGACCGGTGGGTCATCGAGCGCGCCTGCGCCGACGCGCATGAGCTGCGCCGGACCGGTTGCCTGCCGGCCGGCGCGTACGTCGCGGTCAACATCTCGGCTGCCAACCTTGCCAGCGCGGGCATCGACGATGCGATCAGCGCGGCGACCACCTGCTATCACGTTGATCCATCCAGCATGAAGGTGGAGATCACCGAAACCGCGCTGATGACGGACGCCCAGCACGCTGTCGAACTGCTCGAGCGGCTGCGTGACATGGGGGTGGGTGTCGCAATCGACGACTTCGGCACCGGCTACTCATCGCTCGCCTACCTTCAGCGACTGCCCGTGGATGCGTTGAAGATCGACCGCAGCTTCGTCAACGGTGTCACCGAACGGGCGGCCGACCGGGCGATCATGACGTCCATCATCGATCTCGCTCGGGCCGTCAACATCGAAACCGTCGCCGAGGGCATCGAGAGCGCCGCCCAACTCGACTGTCTGCAACAGCTCGGTTGCCAGAGCGGCCAGGGCTGGCTCTGGAGCAAGGCGCTGACCCGCACCGACCTTGCCGCGCTGCTACAAGCGTCCGGAGCACAATTCGACGTCCGGAGCCGGTCGGTCGTGTCGCCGCTCACCCGGGAGATCTTCCCGGCCGGCTAGGCGCCACAGGAACCACAGCACGCCCAGGCAGATCGCGATGTCGCCGAGGCTGAACACGTCGTGGCCAGGCAGCCACGGCGGGGTGGCGAAGATGTCACCGAGGAGCGGCAGGCGCGGGTGGGGCAGGACGGCCGAGTTGTTGAAGTGGCCGGTGCTGGGGTGCCAGCCGGACGCCCGCAGCGCGCGCGCTGAGGCCGGCAGGATACCGCCGTTCAGCGCGATGACGATCCCGTTGCTCGCTCCGCCGGCGGCGATGAGCCAGACGCCCGGCAGCCGGCGGTTCGCCACGATGCACCCGGCGGCGGCGAGGTAGGAAACGAGGTGCGCGGCCGCGAGAAGTGCCGGGCGTGAGTTCGGGATCACCGAGATCACGAGGACCTGGTCGGCCAGCGCCGCCCACACCAGCCACACGTGCCTGATCCGCACCCGCGCAAGCCGCCGGAGCTGCCCGCCGCAGAGGACCACGATGAGCAGCGCGACCGCGCAGGCGTAGACGGTCAGCATGCCGCGCTCACCGCCACGGCCTTGTCGGCCGCTTCGTGCCGCCGGGCGGCCCAGGCCAGCAGATCGTCGGCCAGCATGGGGCGGCCGAGGAAATATCCCTGCACGACGTCGCAGCCCATCGCGGTCAGTATCTCCAGGCACGCGCGCGATTCGACCCCCTCCGCCACCACCTCGAGGCCCAGGTTGTGCCCCAGGTCGATCGCGGACTTGACGATGGCGGCGTTCGCGGCCGAAGTGGCCGAGCCGGCTACGAACGAGCGGTCGATCTTGATCTCGTCGACCGCCAGGTCTCGGAGGTGGGCGAACGAGGAGTAGCCCGTGCCGAAGTCGTCGATGGACAGGCCGACGCCCATCGCGTGCAGCCGGTTCAGGACCGTCTTGGTGCGGCTGGGGTCCGACATGAGGCAGCTCTCCGTCACCTCGAGGATGAGGGCGTCACCGGGGAGCCCGTGCGCGGTGAGGGCGGCGTCGATCTGGTTGGGCAGGTCGAGGTTGGCGATGTGGCGCGCAGTCACGTTCACGGCTACCCGGACGGCCAGCCCCTCCGCCCGCCAGGCGCGTACGGCGCCGAGTGCGGAGTCCACGACCCGCTCGGTGAGCGGCAGGATCAACCCGGTGTTCTCCGCGGCGGGGATGAACCGCGCCGGCATCAGCAGCCCCCGGGTCGGATGGTCCCAGCGGACGAGCGCCTCGACGGACACCACGCGGCCCGTGGTCGTGCTCACCTTCGGCTGGTAGTGCACGACCAGCTCGCCGCGTTCGATGCCCTGCCGCAGCTCGCCCATCAGCGCCAAGCGCTCGATGGTGTGCTCGTCGGAACGAGGGTCGTAGATGACGAAGGTGCCGCGGCTCTTCTTGGCGTTGTAGAGGGCCACGTCGGCATGTCGGATCAGCGACTCGGCATCGCCGCCGTGGTCCGGGTACAGGGCGACGCCGACGCTGGCCTCCACGTTGAGGCTGACCGCGACCAGCGCGAAGGCCTCGCTCAACGTCGCGGCGAGCCGCTGCGCCACGTTGGCCCCGTCGTGAACGTCGGCTCCGCTGACCACCACCGCGAACTCGTCGCCACCCAACCGGGCGACGGTGTCTCCCGGTCGGACCGCGCTGCTCAGCCGCTCGCCGACCATGCGGAGCAGCTCGTCGCCGACGTGGTGGCCCAGCGTGTCGTTGATCTCCTTGAAATGGTCCAGGTCGAGCATCAGCAGGGCGAGCCCGCCGCGCTGTTCACCTGCCTCTTGCAGGGCCTGGCTCAGCCGGATGAGGAGCAGCGACCGATTGGGCAGGCCGGTGAGCGGGTCGTGCAGCGACGCGATCTCGTGTTCGCCCGCGCTCTCCGTCGCGCGCCGTACGGCGATGATCGGGAGCAGGCTGAGCGGGAGCGTCCAGACCGAGAACTCCATGCAGGCGAGCACGACGGGGGCGAGACCGAGCACGATCGGGGTAACCGGGAACTCGTCACGCACGTACCTCAGGACGAACGGCGCCCAGGCGTTCCCGCCGACGAGTGCGAGCACGGTGCCGGTGAGCACGGCGTTGACCAGGAAGAAGACGAGCCCGGCCACGCCGATCGCGAGCAGCTCGCGAGGCCGGGACGCGCCGCCGAAGTCGCCGAAGCCGACGCCTTCGACCCGGCAGACCGCCGCGCGGGCGAGCACCAGGGTGAGCGTGTACTGCGCGACGTTGAACGCGGTGACGCGAACCGGCTTGCGGTGCCGGAATTCTTCGATGAGCAGCGCGCACAGCTGCGCCGCGACGACGTAGACGAGGGGCCCGGTGATCAGCAGTGCCAGTGCGAAGGTGCCCGAGAACGTGTACTCGTTGATGGAGCCTTGACGCCACAGCCGGATGGGCCACAGCTCACCGACGAACAGGAGTGCGCTGGTGACGATGAGGAGGAATTCGAACCGTTCCGGGAGCCCGAAGTGCGCGCTCGCGATTACCGCCGCCAGGGCGATTGCGCCCATCGCGTACACGCAGGCGAGGTAGTTCCGCAAGCGCGCAGGACCCGCATCGCTCACCACAGCATTCCTTTCAGATGGCCGTCCCGGACGGGCCGGCGAACCCGCCCGGGGCGAAGATCGAGCGGTTTAGCCCCACTTACCCGGGGCAGCGACCACCGCGGCGAGCGCCGCAACTCCGAGCGCGCTACCCAGCACTCGCATCGCGACGACGGCACCGAGCCGCCGAGCGTGGAAAAACCTCCGCATGACTACCTCCTCTCCTCTCCGGTTCCGACAGGGCAGGCGCACGTCACCATTGGGAGACCATGGACCCACCTCCTCCAGCCCCGGATTCAGCTCCTATCGGCTCGCGGACGCCGAGAATGAGAAGTTTGCGGCCCGCAGTCCGGGCCACCGGAGCGCCTACGCACCGGCCGGTCGCGTCATCGACCAGCCGCTAGGGTCTGCGGCAACCTACGGAGGCGTGACGTGAAGCTGGTGCTGCTCGGGGTGCGTGGCTCCACGCCGGCGCCCGGACCGGAGTTCGTCCGGTACGGCGGGCACACCTCCTGCGTTGCGGTGATCCCCGAAGGCGCAACCGACCCGACGTTGGTCCTCGACGCCGGAACCGGCCTTCGCAGCCTGACCGCGCGGCTGTCCGTGCCGGCGTTTCGCGGCGCTATCGTGCTGAGCCACCTGCATTGGGACCATCTTCAGGGGTTGCCGTTCTTCGCGGCAGGTGATCGCCACGCCAGCGTCGTCGATCTCTACCTGCCCGCTCAGCGCGGCGAGACCGGACGCGAGCTGCTGACCCGCATGATGTCGCCGCCGCTGTTCCCGATCGAACCGGGCGGGCTGCACGGCACGTGGTCGTTCCATGCGCTGGAGGCGGGGGCATTCCAGGTGGGCGGCTTCGCCGTGCGCGCGGCGGACCTGGCCCACAAGGGTGGGCGCACCTTCGGGTATCGCGTCGAGGATGAATTCGGGTCGATCGCGTACCTGCCCGATCACGGCCCCGTGCAGGGGTGCAGCGACGAGGCACGTGCGCTCGTCGCCGGTGTGGACGTCCTGCTGCACGACGCGCAGTTCCTCGAATCCGAGCGGGCGATCGCCGACGACTACGGCCACGCGACGGTGGACGAGGCGATCCGGCTGGCCACCGAGGCGGAGGTGGGGATGCTCGTGCTGTTCCATCACTCGCCGGGCCGCACCGATGACGAGCTGGATGAGCTGGCTGCCAGCGTCACCGCGCCGATGCCGGTGGTCCTGGCGCGTCAGGGACACGTGCTTGACGTGCCAATGTGCGTGCAGGCCGACGCCGCGATCGCGGAGCGTTAGCCCAGCGTGCTCGGATTCGACGGGCGTCGAAATCACCACAAGCTATCCATTCGTATCGCAGAATCCGGGCAATTTCCATCGGACACTCAGTCGCGGAAACCCGAGAAATGCGCGCGGAATACGTACCCTCATCAAAATGACGGTTGACAGTGCGTTTATGGCCGGACGAGGGTACGAATCAAGCAAACCAGGGGAGCTGTCATGGCGGGGCTGCGTCGGCCATTCAAGCACGCGATAAATACCGTTCGTATCGCAGTCGCGGTGCTGCTCGCGGCGGCCTTGCTGCCGGCAGCGGCGGCGAGCGCCGCTCCCCTGCCGGCACCGACGTTGATCGCCGCCGCGGTGACGTCGCCGTACTCCGCGCCCTGTGACCCGACGGTGTGTGCGGTGCCCGCGGTCATCGTCAAGCAGGGCGCTCCATTCGTGCTGACACTGACGCTGACGGCGGCCGGCCAGCCGGCGGCGTTCAACAAGGACACCGTCCTGACCCTGACCGCCCCCGGGCCGGGTTCCCTGAGCGCGGCAACGGTGACGATGTCGGGTGGCCTCAGCACGCAGCAGTTCACCCTGTCCTACGCCCCGTACGCCAACGGCATCACGGTCACGGCCAGTGTGGGGAGCAAGGGCAAGCCGAGCACGGTGATCTCCACGCCGAGCAACGGCTTCGACGTGCTGCAGACCCTCAAGACCGACTCAGCAAGCCCTGGCGTCGGGTTCACCGACGGCACCGGCCTGGAGAACTGCGCCGTGTCGAACGCCACGAGCCCGGTGTGCGGCTACCTCATCCTCCCCAACGGCTCGGGGTCCGGGGTGCTGCTCTCCTCGGGCTCGTGCGCCGGCATCGGGTGCAACGGAGCCGGACTGGTGGCGCAGGTGATCACGGACATGGGCGGGCTCTACAGCCGCACTTCGCCGGCGACGATGATCATCAAGTGCTATCGCACCATCTGCGGCAAGGGCGGCGTGAACAAGTACACGGCGGTGGCGAGCCAGGACGCCACCGGGTCGCTCACCGCGGTCCCCGCCTGCCCGAGCAAGGGAGTCGTCGGTGCCGACCAGAGGTTCTGCACCGACTACGTCCAGAGCACGCGCGACGGCGCGGACAACCTGTTGCTCTACGTCCTGTTCTTCGACGACTTCCGGCTGAGCATCTAGGCGTGGCTAGGCGCCGCTGAGCTCGAACCGATCGGCCGGCACCGCTTCTGCCGCGGTCACGACGCCGAGGGAATCGAGGATCGTGGCTGCCTCGCGGTCCAGGTCTCCGCCCTCGGTCCGGCCCTGCAGCGCGGCGACGCGCGACTGCGCCCGCAACAGCATCGCGCGCTCGTAGCCGCCGTCCGTGCCGTTACGGCTGTCCATCCCCAGCGCGATCTCGTTCGCGGCGTCCTCCGCCCGGACGAGGTCGATCAACGCCGACGCGCGGAGCCGGCGCAACATCGGCAGCAGGTCCGCGGCGCCGGCGCCGATGTCCTGTAGGACGGCGTCAACCAGGGCGAGAGCATCGTCGGGGCGGCCTGACCGCAGTCGCGCCTCGGCCACGGCGGCGTCGAGGGTCAGCAGCTCATGACCGAGGCCGAGCTCGGTGAACCGAGCGCGGGCCTCCTCGAACGACGCGTGCGCTTGCTCAAAGCGCAGCTGCCCGGCGTGCGCACGGGCGGCCTCGCGCAGCGCCAACGCGATGAGCTCCTGGTCGTCCACGGCCCGGGCGGTACGCAGGACGTCGCGCAGCAGCGGCTCAGCCTCGTCGAAGCGACCCTGGCGAACGAGCAGGTCGGCCTTGTTGTACAGGGCGTTGCATTCGTTGGCTATGTCTCCGATCCGAGCGAAGATCGCCGCGGCCCGGCCGAACATCTGCTCCGCCTCGACCCATCTCCCGGCCTGATGCGCGCCTATCGCCAGGTTGTTGGCGCAGTGTCCCTGACCGGCGAGGTCACCGAGCTCCTCGTAGGCACGCATGGCCAGCGCACCGTAGGGCGCGTCCTCCTCGCGGCCGCTGTGCATGAAGGCACCGTGCAGCGCGTTGTAGGACATGGCCAGCGTCGCCCGGTCGTCGGCGCGCTCTGCCTCGCGGGCGCCCGTCTCGCACCAGACGATGGCCTCGTGGATCCGCCCCTGCAGATAGCGCCCGAAGCCGTACCGGGTGGCGAGCTGGGCACGGACCGCCGCCGCACGCTTCCCCTCGGCGTCCGCCAGCAGGTGCAGCCCACGACGGAGCAGACGCAGCGATTGGGCGAACATGCCCAGCCGTTGATCGATGCAGGCCTCCTTGAACATGAGGGCGCCGCCGGCGACTGGATCGCCTGCGAGGTGGCGGCGGGCACGGCGATAGGACTCGATCGCCTGGCGCGAGCGACCCGCCAGCGCCCAGACGTCGCCGAGGGTCTCGTGCACGACGGCGACGTCAGGCACGGACACGTCGGTGGTGCGCTTGGCGGACTCCAGCGCACGCTCGAGGAACTCGGCGGCCTCGGTGTACGCGTAGCGGGACTGCGCTCGCTCGCCGGCAATGCGCGAGTACCGCCACGCCGCGTCGTACCGGCCGGCATGGAAGAAATGCAGCGAGAGCAACTCGGACTCGACTTCCGGCGTTTCGAGCGAGCCCTCGAGCGCGCGGCCGACCCGCCCGTGCATCTCCCGGCGCAGTCGATAGGGCAGCCCCGCGTACGCGACATCTCGGACCAGCGCGTGCCGGAACCGCAGGCCGGCGCCTCCGTCGCGGTCCAGGAAGTCACTCAGCCGGTTCAGCGTGCCGTCGTCGACGAGGTGCGCGCTGCCTGCGAGCATTTCGCGCAAGGCCGACTCGGGAAACCGCATCCCGAGCACGGCCGCGTACCGCAACAGGGTTCGGTCGTGCGGATCGAGCCGATCGATCTGACTCGTCACCACGCCCTCGACGGAGTCCGGCAGGTCCGAGACGGAGCCGGATCGCCCCGCGATGAGGGCGAGGCTGCCCAGGAACAGCGGGTTGCCTCCTGCGCGGTCGGCTATCGCCTGCATCGCCTCGCGGGTGAGCGGGGTGTCCTGGGTCGCCGACATCAGCAGCTCCAGCGCGGCCGGGGCGCCGATCGCCGAGAGGTCCAGCCGCGAGTACGCCGGGGCCGTAGCTGTCGGCACGAAGCCCGACGCCTGTACCCGCCGGGTGACGAGGACGACCCACGGCTGCCCCTCGCTCTCCTCTTCGAGGCGCCGCAGCAGATCCGCGGATGCGTCGTCCATCAGATGCGCGTCCTCGAAGACGAGCAGGCTCGGGGTCGGGAGCAGCAGCCGGAGTGCCTCGATCGTGACCTGCTCGAGCTTCCCCTTGCGGAACATCGCGTCCAGCTCGCGGGTCTCGCTCGTTTCGGCCATCTCGACGCCCAGCGGGATCGCGAGCAGCGGGAGCCAGCGCATGAGGTCGGGCGCGTTGTCCTTCACGCGATCCGCGAGCCGACCGGCAACCAGATCGTCGTCGGCGTCGGGACCTACCGTCAGCGCGTCGCGCAGGATCGCGCGGAACGGGACGTAGGCGGTCGTCGACTCGTATGCCCCACTCGCGCCGTCGACGATGACGAGCCCCGCGGCGCGAGCCCGCACCTCCTGCACGAGTCGGGACTTGCCGATCCCGGGCTCGCCGACGATGTCAACGAACGTGGCGGATCTGGCGTGCGCGCGGCTGAGCGCGGCGTCCAGCAGCGCCAGCTCGTCTGCCCGGCCGACGAACGGCCCGTCGGCGTGCCTGCCCCCGCGCACGCCGGTCACCGGCCCCACGCTGACCGCGTGCACCGGCAGGGCCTTGCCCTTGACGAGGAACGGCTCGAGCGCGTCGGTGTGGAACACGGTGGGGGAGCGGGCAACGACGGCGCGCGTGGCCAGCACCTGGCCGGCGTGCGCCTTGCCCATCACCCGCGCCGCGAGGTTGATCGCGTCGCCCTTGACCGAGTAGGTGCGACGGAAGTCCGGTCCGAAGTCGCCGGCGAATACGTGCCCGCAATTGACCCCGACGCGCAGCGCCAAGGCTCCCGCGCCGTCGGCGATCATGCGCGCCGCGCGAAGCATCCGCTCCTCGTCGTTGCCCGCGCTGCGGGGGGCTCCGGCGGTCAGCATGATCTTCCCGCCGTCGCGGTTGATGTCGGACTCGAAGAACGTGACGTCGTGCGCCGTCGTCGCGTGCTGGACGTTTCGGACGCACTCGTCGAGCGCGACGGCAAGTGCGGCCGGGCCGGCGTCGCGCAGCAGGGCGTCCGTGCCGGAGAACTGCACGAAGGCGACCGCGATCGGACGATGCTCGGACTCACCGGAGGCGGCGAGCAGGTGGCGGCGGATCTGCGCGGGCACCACCTGGCTGACGTCCACATGGGCGGGGACGGGCGCGACAGTAGCGGGCAGATCGGTCAGCTTCGGCTCGGCGCGGAGCAGCCGGCCTCCCGGAACGGTCTGCCCCAGCAACGGTGGCGGGAGGTAGGCAGCGGTGGCGTCGCTCACGGCGATCTGGCCCGCGTCGGCCACTGACTCCATTTCTGCCGTCGTGCTCGCCGTGGGTCCGCTGACGATCAGTTCACGGTGGATTTGCGGATCACCCACCAGAAAGAAATGAAATTCTCCGCTGTGGATGCCGACGGACATCTTCAGCGACACCCGCCCCGACGAGGTCGGCAGCCGGCTCAGCGCGCGAAGTGTGCGGCGCATCCGATACGCCGACCGGGCGGCGCGCGCGGCGTGATCGGCACCGTCGAACAGCAGGAGTACCGCGTCGCCGCCCCATTTGACCAGATCGGCGCCGTCGGACCGGGCGACGGTGAGCAGCGCGCCGAACGTGGCGTCGAGGATGTCGCTCATCTCCTCGGCGCCGACACGACCCTTGCGGGCGAGCCGCTCGGTGAGCTTGGTGAAGCCGGAGATGTCGACGAACGCCATGGAGCCATCGACGGTGCGGAGGTTGTCGGCGGGCCGGTTGGCGAGCCAGTCGATGAGCAGTCGCGGGACATAGGCGGCCAGCGGACGCGCCGGGGATTCCTGTGGCCGTGCCGCAGTCATGGCAATCGGTCCCCGAATTGATCTAGAGCACGCCCGGCGCCGTAGCGCTATTTGTGCCACTATACGCACAGCTCACAATGGGGGAGACCGTGCCGCTCGCTGGACAACACCGTTTATCAGCTGCATTTAGGCATCCTTTCTTCCGGTTTGCAGAGCTTGGATGAAGCTGCTGCTCGTGTCCGATATGCACTACCGGCTCAGGCAGTACGACTGGGTGTACGACGCCGCGCCGGACGTCGATGTGGTGGTTATTGCCGGCGATCTCTTGGACATCCGCTCGGCGGTGCCGTTGCCTGCGCAGGTTGCGGCGGTGTCGGCTCAGATCGGTCGGATCGGTGGCCGCACCGTGCTGCTCGCGGCGTCGGGCAATCACGACCTCGACGAGCGGGACGCCGCCAATGAGAAGTTCGCGGGCTGGCTGAGGCGTATGCGCTCGCCCGGATTGCACGTCGACGGGGAGTCCGTGCTGATCGGCACCACGTTGTTCTCGATCTGTGGGTGGTGGGACGGCCCGAACGGTCGCCGCGAACTGGCGGAGCGGCTCGCCGCCGACGCCGCGCGGGACAAGGAGCGCTGGGTGTGGGTGTACCACTCGCCGCCGAGTGGGTCGCCGCTTTCGTGGGACGGCCGGCGCGAGTTCGGTGACCAGGAGCTGGCCGAGTGGATCCCGCGGTTCCGCCCGGACCTCGTGCTGACCGGCCACATCCATCAGGCGCCATTCGTCGACGGCGGCGGATGGTCCGATCGGATCGGCGACACCTGGATCTTCAACGCCGGGCAGCAGCCCGGGCCGATGCCGACGCGCATCCTCATCGACCTGGACGAAGGTCACGCGACCTGGCTCAGCGCGAGCGATCGCGAAATGGTGACGTTCTAGTACGGCGCCTCAGGCTCGCGATCGGAGCCGGGCTCGACGGCATCGCCAGTGTGCTGGACCAAGGACTCCAGGACCTCGGCGACCACACCGAGATGGTCGCTTCGGTCGGCGTACTGGCTACGCAGGTCGGCAAGGTATCCGGTCACGAGGTCCAAGCGGCGGGCGACGGTCACCGCGATCGCAATGGCGACGTCCGGCGTGGCCTGCATGAGGCCCATCGGATCGTCGGAGCTGCGGAGCCGGCAATCACCCAGCGCGGTCACGGTGGCCGTCGCCGGCCCACCGAGGAGCACTGCCATCTCGCCGAGAAACGTCCCGGGCTGATCGATCACCGCTATCTGGACGCCCGATTTGGAGATCCGCACGGTGCCTTCGAGAAGGACGAGCAGCTGGTTGTGGCGCTGACCGTCGACGAAGATCTCCTCGCCGTCGGCGAACGTCACTTCGGGCAGCTCCGCGGCCCAGTCGTCCACAGCGAGCACGATTCCTCCTCGGCAACGGGCACATACCCCAGACAGTGTCCAGCAATTTGGGGCCGCGCGGGAAACCGGGTACGAATGAAGGATCACAATCCGACGGCGACGAAGGTGAAGATCATGGGATTTCTGGATCGTGCGAAGGACCGAGCCGAAGAGCTGTCCAAGAAGGTCAAGCCGATGGCTGAGGATCTCTCGAAGAACGCCAAGCCGTTCGCCGAGAACCTCAGGGAGAAGGCGAAGCCGGTGGCGGCGAACCTGAAGGTGAAGGCCGGCCAGGTCGCCGGCTCGCTGAAGGACTCGGCGCACAACTTCAGCGAGGGGCTGCACGAGAAGCCGGAGCAGCCGGCCACCCAGTCTCCGGCCAGCCAGTCTCCGGCCCCCCAGTCTCCGGCCCCCCAGTCTCCGGCCCCCCAGTCTCCGGCCAGCCAGTCTCCAACCGCGCCGTCACCGGTAGCCGAGCCGCCTGCCGCGCCGTCGCCGGTAGCCGAACCGCACGTGGGGCAGTCGGCGCCGCAGCCACCGGAAGGCTCGCCTCCGGCGTCCTAGAAGCGGACGGCCGCGGCGCCCCGATCGGGCGCCACCGCCCCGCAATCGGTCACCGGCCGGTTCACCCGGCCGCACGAGATCGCCGACCTCCTCGCCGGCGACCGGGCGGGCAACGTCACCGGAGCGGACTTCGTCATCGACGGCGGGCCGATCACCACGACCTGATCATCACGACGCGATCGGGTAGTCGTCGTAGGGTCGTGGCGTGTTCGAGTTCGGAACCGACGGACCCCGCTCAATCCTGGTGGGCGTGGACGGCTCGGACACCTCGTTGCGAGCGGGCTCCTACGCCGCGGGGCTGGCCCGCCGCCAGGGCGCGGAGCTGGTCGTGCTGTTCGTGCGCACGACCGGCGCGGCCGGCGCCCGGGCCGACCTCCTCGTGGCCGCTCGGGAGGCTCAGGACCAGGTGGTGGCTGGGCTGCGCGAGACCGCCCGTACCCGGTCCGCCGAACTAAACCTCCGCGTGAGCTTCCACGAGCGCAGCGGCAATCCGTACACCGAGCTCGTGAAGCTGGCCGACGAGCTACGGGTGGACGCGGTGGTGGTCGGCGCGTCCACGCAGGCCGGCCACCGCTTCGTGGGTTCGCTCGCCGCGCGGCTGGTCCGGCAGGCGCGCTGGCCGGTCACCGTCGTCCCCTGATCGGTTTCGTTCCCTGATCGGTTTCGCCCCCTGATCGGTTTCGGCAAACCAGTCCGCTCATCCGGGCATCGAACGCCCGCCCCCGGTGTTGCAGCGACATGGTGTCGCTGGACGAGCTGGCGTCGCTGCCCGAGCGGGAGCGAGCAGAGATGCTGGCCGCGCTGCTGGCGCTCACGGGCGCGCCCGCCGCCCCGAAGCTGCTCTGGCAGCGTCGGCTGACCGTCGTCGCCACGATGTCGCTCGCGGCCACGGTGCTGACCGGGTGGATCGTCTACCTCATGGTCGCGCTGCCGATGGAGATCGCCCCCGGCTGGCGCTTCGCCTGGGTCGGCTTCGACATCGCCGAGCTCGCGACGTACGTCGTCACCGCATGGGCGGCTTGGCGCTACCGCCGCTTCGTCGTCCTCGCGCTGTTCGTCTCGGCGATCCTGCTGCTGTGCGACGCCTGGTTCGACATGTCGCTGTCGTGGCGCACCCCCGGCTGGGGCACCAGCGTGCTGCTCAGCTTCGCCGTGGAGATACCGATGGCGGTACTGCTCATCGTGCTGGCCATTCGAATCCGCCGGTCGGTTGAGGCCGCCATCCGCGCCGCGATCGGGCTGGCCGGGGCCCCCGCGAGAGCAGCGACCCTGCTCGACCCCCTCCCCGTTCAGCACGGCTGAACCATCCGCGGAACCGGGCCCTTGGGGGGTCATGGCGGTGACCTTCGCCCCTACCCGGAGCTTTCCGGACAAAGCAGATTGGAATGACCGGGGGAGCGACAGGAATGTGACCAGGTGACGTTGATGAGTTCAGAAGCGCAGCGCGAGCTGACGAAAGCACTGCGGCGAGCCGCAGTGCGCGCCACGCGTGCGCCCTCGGTCCACAACACGCAGCCGTGGCAGTTCGTCCTGAACGCCGACACCCTGGAGATCTTCGCCGACACCAGCCGACAGCTGCGTGTTCTCGACCCGCACGGCCGGCAACTGCTGTTGAGTTGCGGATGCGCGCTGTTCAACGCGCGGGTCTCGCTGGCCGCCATGGGCTACGCGGCGCACGTCGAGCGCTTCCCCGACCCGTCCCGCATCGATCTGGTGGCGCGCATCTCGGCCGGTCCGCTCGGGGACTCGCCCGACGCCGGGCTCGCGCAACTCGATCCGGTGATCGACGAGCGGCGGACGAACCGCCGCCAGTTCATCGACGAGCATGTTCCGCCGGAGATCGTCGCGATGCTGATAGACGCCGCCGGTCGCGAGGGCGCTGAGGTGTTCGCGATCGAGCGACCGGAGGACCGGCTGACCGTCGCTCGGCTGAGCCAGCAGGCCGACGACCTGGAGAACTCCGACCCCGCCTACCGAGCCGAGTTGCGGGCATGGACCAGTGACGACCCGCGGCGCGAGGACGGGGTGAACGCGTTCGCGGCGCCGCACGTCGACGGCGACGCGCAGGACGATCAGCCGATCCGTGACTTCGACAGCCGCGGTACGGGCTGGCTTCCCATGCAGGCGCATTCGGGCCTGAATCAGTGCCTGCTGCTGCTCGGTGCGCGGGACGACAGCCGGATGGCGTGGCTGCGCGCCGGCGAGGCGCTCGAGCGGGTGCTGTTGGAGATCGCCCGGCGCGGCTTCGCGGCAAGCCCGCTGTCTCAGGCCGTGGAGGTCCCCACGACCAACGCGCTGCTGCGCCAGGAGCTGGAATTGACGATGCACCCGCACGTGCTGCTGCGTGTGGGCCGCGCGCCGATTGTGTCTCCGACCCGGCGGCGCCGGCTCGTCGACATGCTGATCGAGGTGTAGTGAAAGCAGCCGGCAGCACACCGCGGCGGTTACGGTGAGCGGCAATGACGACTGAGGATCTTGCCGAGGAGCCAGGGCAAGGCGGGGCAAATCTCGATTTCGCGGATGGCCCCCGCCTGGGGCTGGACCAGCTGCTGGCCCAGCTGATCGAGCGCGCGCACGACGTGATCGCCGCGCAGAGCCGGCTGCGCGGGCTCTTGGCAGCCAACAAGATGATCATCGGCGACCTCGAGCTGCCCGTCGTGCTGCGACGCATCGCCGAGGCCGCCTGCCAGCTGGTGCGGGCTCGTTACGGTGCCCTCGGCGTGCTCGCACCGGGCGGCGGCCTGCAGGAGTTCATCCACGTCGGGATCGACGACGAGGCGGCCGAGCTGATCGGCCCGCTGCCCTCCGGCAAGGGGCTGCTCGGTGCGCTGATCGACGACCCGCGCCCGATCCGGTTGCGGACCATGTCCGAGGACATCCGCTCGGTCGGCTTCCCGCCGAACCACCCGCCGATGTCGAGCTTCCTCGGTGTCCCGATCCGGGTCCGGGACGAGGTGTTCGGCAACCTCTACCTGGCCGAGTCCGAGGCCGGCGAGTTCAGCGCCGAGGACGAGGAACTCGTGACCGCTCTCGCCGCTACCGCGGGTATCGCGATCGAGAACGCGCGGCTGTTCGACCAGGCCGAGCGCAGGCAAGGATGGCTGCGCGCATCGACGGAGATCACCCGGCAGCTGCTGTCGGCAGAGGGCGAGGAGCCACTGAGGGTGGTCGCGCGGCAGGTCCGCGAGATCGCCGACGCCGACATCGTCACCGTCCTGCTGCCGACGTCCAGCGGGCGGCTGATGGTCGAGGTGGCGTCCGGCGTCCGGGCCGACGAGCTGACCGGGCACACCTACGCAACCGAGAACACGCTTGCCGGACTGGCCTTCGAGACCGGCCGGCCGGTGCTGGTCGGCGACGTGTCCGAGGACGCCATGTTCCACCTGCACCTGTCCGAGGTGCTGCCGGTGGGGCCGGTGATGGCGCTGCCGCTGGTGGGGCTGCGTGGCACCCGGGGCGCATTGATCGTCGGGCGGCTGCATGGGCGCAGCCGCTTCGACGAGGCGGACCTGGACATGGCGATGACCTTCGCCAACCACGCCGCGGTGGCCCTCGAACTCGCCGACGCACGCGCGGACCAGCAGCGGATCGTGCTTCTGGAGGACCGCGACCGGATTGCCCGGGACCTGCACGATCACGTCATCCAGCGGCTGTTCGCGGCCGGCCTCACCGTGCAGAGCGTGGCGTCCGGGCTCGGCACCGACGAGCGGGCGCGGCGGCTGGATCGCGTGGTGTCCGGCATCGACGACACCATCCGGCAGATCCGCACGTCGATCTTCCAGCTGCGCGGGCAGCTCGGCCCGCAGACCGGCACGGTCCGCACCCGCCTGCTCGACACCATCGCCGAGGTGACGCCGTCGCTGGGCTTCGAACCCCGCCTGGGCTTCAGCGGCCCGATCGACTCCGTCGTCCCGGAACCGGTGGTCGACGACCTCGTCGCGGTCACCCGCGAGGCGCTCACGAACGTCGCGCGGCACGCACATGCCTCGCAGGCCGAGCTCACCCTGTCCGCCACTGCCGGGGTGCTCACCCTCGACGTCGTGGACGACGGGGGCGGCATCGGCGAGGCGACACGCCGCAGCGGACTGGCGAACCTGCGCGAGCGGGCAGAACGGCTCGGCGGCTCCATGGTCATCATGTCCCAGGCGTCTGAAGAGTCGCCGGCAACCGAAGAAGGAACACACCTGCGATGGACGATCCCGCTGAGCTGAGTCCCGAGGGGCTCGATTCCGAGCTGCTGAAGCCCGAGCTGCTGAAGGCCGAGCGTGGCGACGGGCCGATCCGGGTGTTCCTGCTGGACGATCACGAGATCGTGCGGCGCGGGTTGGCCGACCTGCTCGAGACCGAGCCG
>JAVHVL010000309.1:0-5580 GCA_032160565.1 Pseudonocardiales bacterium
GCGCCGAGCTCGACGGCGATGGGGTCGCCGGCGTACCTCAGCTCCAGCGCGAAGTCGGCCGCCGTGCCTCTGCGGCTGGGGTCGGCGCTCAGGGCCCGGCTGACGACCGCGGCAACCTCGTCCGGCACGCCCGCCGCGGCCAGCCGGCCAGGGATGTCGCCCGGTGCGCCGGCGCGGGCCGCCGCGAACGCCGAAGCACCATCGCCGGGCCACAGCGCCGCGCCGGTGAGGGCGTGCAGCGCCACCGCCCCGAGCATGAACACATCGGTCTGCGGCGCGGGGAGGCAGCCGGCGGCTATCGCAGGGTCGAGGTAGGCCGGCGTGGCGTAGACCGGCTCGCGGTCGCCGAGCAGCCGGGCAACACCGAGATCCGCAAGAAGCGGGAAGCCGGTCTCGGTGAACAACACGTTCCCCGGCGTGACGTCACCGTGCACCACACCGGCCGCGTGTGCGTAGGCGAGGGCGGCCCCGACGGGCGCCAGAGCGGTGATCGTTTCGCCGGGAGTGAGCCGGCCCCGCGCGCCCAGCAGCTCGGCCAGCGATCCGCCGGCCGCCAGATCCAGCACCAGGACAACAGCGTCCGCGGTCGGAACGACCTCGTGCACCCGGATCAGATGCGGATGGTCGAGCGTAGTGAGCAGCGCCGCCTCGGCGAGTGCCGCCCGCACCTGCTCGGCATCCAGCAGGGGGACGTGCTTCAGCGCAACTGTCTCGCCGGCCGCGGTGCGCCCCCGCCACACCTGGCCCGACCCGCCGCGGCCGAGCAGCCCATCGACGAGGTAGCCCGCCAGCTTCCAGGGCGTCTCGCTCATTCGGCACAGCCTAGGCGAACCGGACATGTACCCCCGACGTTGTCCACAGCGACCAGCGGTACGGGCGCAACGCCGCGCGTGGGTGACCTGCTCGGCGCGTTGCGTGACCTACTCGGCGCCCCGGGCCAGCGTCGAGGGCCACCAGATGCGGCGGCCGATGTCGTGGCTGAGGGCGGGAACCAGGATCGAGCGCACCACGATCGTGTCGAGCAGGACGCCGAACGCGACGGCGAAGCCGATCTCGGCCAGGCTGACGAGCGGCAGCACGCCCAGCACCGTGAACGTTGCCGCCAGCACCACGCCTGCGGAGGTGATCACACCGCCGGTGACCGCCAGCCCGCGCAGCACGCCGTCGCGCGTGCCGTACTTGAGCGTCTCCTCCCGCACCCGGGTCATCAGGAAGATGTTGTAGTCGATGCCGAGCGCCACCAGGAAGATGAACGCGAACAGCGGGAACGACGGGTCGGCGTCGGCGAAGTGGAACAGGTGGTTGAAGACCACCGCGCTCACGCCCAGCGTCGCCGTGAACGACAACACCACGGTGGCGATCAGCAGCAGCGGCGCGATCAACGCCCGCAGCAGCAGCGCGAGCACCACGAAGATCACGACGAGCACGATGGGGATGATCAGGTTGCGGTCGTGGCGCGAGGCCTGCTGGATGTCGTAGTTGATCGCGGTCTGCCCACCGACCAATGCATGCGCGCCCTCGACCGTGCCGACGGCCGCGCGAATGCCCTGGATCGTGGTACTGGCCGCCCTGGTGTCGTAGCGGTCGGTGATCTGCGCATTGATCAGCACCTTGCCGTCGACCGCGCCGAGCCGAAGCTGCTGCGGCGCGCAGCCGGCCGCCGGGGGCACCGTAGCCCCGGACTTCAGCACCGCGGCCAGCTTCGCGTAGTCGACGCCGATGCAGACCGATCCGGGCGCCGCCGCCACCCCCGGGACCTGCTTCACCGCGTCGATGACGGCGTCGGCCCGCGCGGCGTCGGCGATGATCACCGCGGGAGCGCCCTCGCCCTGGCTGAAGTTGCGGTCGAACAGCTTCTGGCCGTTGACCGCGTCCGGCGGGTTCGTGAACGCCTCGGTGTTGGTGAGGCCGCCGGAGCGCAGCCCGCTGATGCCGATGACGCAGATGGCCAGGACCGCCGCGGTGATCACCCAGCCCCGGCGGGCATTGCGGCCGAGCGCGGCCGCGAAGCGCCCCCACCAACCATGCGTGGCGATGTCCGCCTGGTGATCGACGTGTGGCACGCGCGGCCAGAAGATCCACCGCCCTTCGAGCGAGCGCCACCTGCGATAGTTCATCGTCAGCAGCACCCAGCCGACGGGGTTGGTCCACGCCCAGTACCGGCCGATGACCAGCAGGTACGCCGGCAGCACCGTGAGCATCGCGATCACCGTGCAGCCGATGCCGATGGCGCACACCGGCCCGAGGCTGCGGTCGGAGTTCAGCTCACCCAGCGTCAGGCAGAGCAGTCCGATGATCACTGTCGCGGCCGAGGCGATGATCGGCGGCGCCGCCCCTCGCCAGGCGCGGATCATCGCGTCGACGGAGCTGTCGTAGTTGTGCAGCTCCTCGCGATACCGGCTGATCAGCAGTAGCGCGTAGTCGGTGCCCGCACCGAGGACCAGTACGTACAGGATCCCCTGGCTCTGCCCGTTGAGGGTGAGCACGCCGTGTTTGGCGAGCTGATAGATCACCAGCGCCGCCGCACCGAGCGCGATGAACGAGCTGAACAGCGGGAAGATCCACAGCACCGGGCTGCGGTAGACGATCAGCAGGATGACGATCACGACGGCGACCGCCGCGAGCAGCAGCGCGCCGTCGATGCCGCTGAACGCGTCGATGAACGCAACCAGGAGACCGCCAGGCCCGGCGCTGTTGACGGCAAGCCCGGCGGGCGCCCCCGCGTTGGCAGCCTTGATGATCGCTTTCTCGGTGGCGACGAGATCTGGGCCTTGGACGGCCTTCCCGTGGTCCTTGCCGACGAGCGGGACGGAGATGCTCGCGACAGTGCCCTTGAATACCGGCGCACCCACCTCGTCGGCCGCGACCCCCTCGATGCCGCGGAAGGTGGCGGCGTCAGCCGTGATCTTCGCCTTGTCCGCGTCGGTGAGCCCGGACGGCCGCTCGTAGACGATGAACCCGGGGATGGTCTGGACGGGGTTGAACCGCTCCGACTGGTCGGCCACCTTCGTCGACTGCGCGGACTTCGGCAGCCAGGCGGCGTTGTCGTTCTTCTGCACGTCGGTGAGCTTGGCCTGGTACGACCCACCGCTGGCACCGATCAGGAACCACAGCACAGCCAGTGCCGCGATGACGAACGCCCCGCGCGGGCGGCGTGGCCTGACGTTCGAGGCGGCGGCAGGTGCGGGCTCGATCAGGTCGGTGCGGCTCACGTCTCACGCCCCTGGCAGCTCAGTGCTCTGTGGTCGGTGCTCGCAGGCTAGCGAGGGCGGCCGACATCGGGCAGCTTCTTTCCCGCGTAACCTTCTTTGCGTGAGCGAACTGCAGATCATCCGGGGCGGCCTGGTGCCCTACGAGCAGGCCTGGCAGCGCCAGCGCGAGCTGCACGACGCGGTGGTCGCGGGGCGGGACCCCGGAACCGTGCTGCTGCTGGAGCACCCGCCGGTGTTCACCGCCGGGCGGCGCACCGAGCCGTCGGAGCGCCCGTTCGACGGCACTCCGGTCATCGACGTCGACCGCGGCGGCAAGATCACGTGGCACGGCCCCGGGCAGCTCGTCGGATACCCCATCGTGCGGCTGCCCGACCCGATCGACGTGGTCGCGTACGTGCGCCGGATGGAAGGCATGCTGCTGGCCGTCTGCGCGGAGCTCGGCGTCGCCGCCGGCCGCGTCGAGGGGCGTAGCGGCGTGTGGCTGCCGCCCGGCGCCGGCGAGCCCGAGCGCAAGATCGCGGCCATCGGCATCCGGGTCGCGCAGGGCGTCACGCTGCACGGCTTCGCGCTCAACTGCGACCCCGACCTCAGCTGGTACGACCGCATCGTCCCGTGCGGCATAGCGGACGCCGGCGTGACCTCGCTGTCGCGCGAGCTCGGCCGGGACGTCACGGTGCAGGAGGTGCTGCCGATCGTGGAGCGGCACCTGCCGGCGCTGCTCGACGTCGTTGCGGCGGCGGTCTGATTCACGCGTGGGCAGACATACCAAGGCCGCGTCCGGCCGGTCGCGGGCGGCGCGGGGCGGTGCGCTGCTGCTGGTCTGGCTGGGTGGCCTCGGCGCAGGTTTCTTCGCCATCCTGAGCGCGGCCTCGCGATTCAGCTGCGCACCCAGCGCGCGCGGGCTCGCCTGCCGCCCGGCCGGCTCGGCGCTGGGCGTCGGCATGGTGCTCGCCGTCATCGGCACCGTGACGGCAGTCACCGTGCTCACGCACGACCGCGGCCCGCGCCGGCTCGTCATCTCCACAATGCTCGGCGTGCTGGGCCTGCTCGGGTGCTACCTCGGCGCCCACGCGCTCATCCGGACGGCGTGAGCCACGAGCCGCGACCCAGCGCCCGGCGTAGGCTCGCGTAGTGACTGCCGTACGCCCCGAAGCCCCCGAAGGGCGCCGACTGCTCCGCATCGAAGCGCGCAACGCGGCGACGCCGATCGAGCGAAAGCCTGAGTGGATCAAGACCCGGGCGAAGATGGGGCCGGAGTACACCGAGCTGCGCGCGCTGGTGAAGCGCGAGGGGTTGCACACGGTGTGCCAGGAGGCCGGCTGCCCGAACATCTACGAGTGCTGGGAGGACCGCGAGGCCACGTTCCTCATCGGCGGCGACCAGTGCACCCGCCGCTGCGACTTCTGCCAGATCGACACCGGCAGGCCGCTGGCGCTGGACCGCGACGAGCCGCGCCGGGTGGCCGAGAGCGTGCAGGCGATGGGTTTGCGCTACGCCACGGTCACCGGGGTGGCCCGCGATGATCTGGCTGATGGCGGCGCGTGGCTGTACGCCGAGACCGTCCGCCGGATCCACCAGCTGAACCCGGGCACCGGGGTGGAGCTGCTCGCGCCAGATTTCAACGCCGTCCCGGAGTTGCTCGCGGAGGTCTTCGCCAGCCGCCCCGAGGTGTTCGCGCACAACATCGAGACGGTGCCCAGAATCTTCAAGAGCATCCGCCCCGGCTTCCGCTACGAGCGCTCGCTCGACGTGATCCGGCAGGCTCGCGCGGACGGGCTGGTCACCAAGTCCAACCTGATCCTCGGCATGGGCGAGGAGCGCGCGGAGATCAGCCAGGCGCTCATGGATCTGCACGCGGCGGGCTGCGAGCTGATCACGATCACGCAGTACCTGCGCCCGTCACCCAAGCACCACCCCGTCACCCGGTGGGTGCAGCCCCAGGAGTTCGTGGAGCTGCGCGAGGAGGCCGAGGAGATCGGCTTCGCGGGTGTGATGAGCGGGCCGCTGGTGCGCTCGTCGTACCGCGCGGGGCGCCTGTACCAGGACGCCATCGCCGCCCGCGGGTAGGGCACGCGCGGGTAGGGCACGCGCTTGGTTGGCGCGGGTGGGTCGTGCGGCGAGTACGGCTCAGTGCCAGTTCGTCCCGTACTGCACGGCCGAAGACCACACCGGCTGGTAGCGCAGCCCGTCGTGCGGGGTCGCGGCGGCGTACTGCATGCCGTGCCCGGCGTAGATGGCCACGTGGTAGGCCGAGCCACCGCTGAGGTAGAAGACCAGGTCACCCGGGCGCGCGTGGGCCGCCGAGATTCGGCGCATGGCATGCCGCTGCTGCTCGGCCGTTCGGGGCAGCTTCGGGACGCCCGCGTGC
>JAVHVL010000368.1:0-5291 GCA_032160565.1 Pseudonocardiales bacterium
CGGACGCGTTGGTGCAGCTGGGTATCGAGGGGCTGACCGGCGAGTCGTGCGGCGAGCTGCCGAGCCGGCGGCAGATCCGCCCCGCGGTGCAGGTCACCGTCGCCCTGTCCACCCTCCTCGCACTGGACGAGCAGCCCGGCGAGCTGGACGGGCACGGCCCGATCCCCGCCGCGCTGGCCCGCCGGATCGCCGCCGATGAGTCCGGCACCTGGCGCCGGCTGGTCACCGACCCGATCGGCCGGCTGATCGACTACGGCCGCGGCACCTACCGGCCACCGACGGACCTCGCCGACCATGTGATCGCCCGCGACCAGAGCTGCCGGTTCCCGCACTGCAACCGCACCGCCCGACACTGCGAGATCGACCACCGCATCGCCTGGACCGACGGCGGCCACACCAACGAGGGCAACCTGCACATCCTGTGCGCGCGGCACCACCATCTCAAGCACGAAACCGCCTGGCGCGTAGAACGATCACCCGACGGCGACACCCGATGGACCAGCCCGTCCGGCCACAGCTACACCAAACCCGCCGCCACCTACCCCGTCGACCGAACCACGGAGCTGGACCAGCCGGCCAGCGAGACGGATCCTGATCCGCCCCCGACGTTCTGAATATCGATTTCGGCCGGAGCCGGCCGTCATGTAGTCGAGGCACCGCGGTCAGGAGCACGTCTGAATCCTCCACTGTATGCAGCAAGTGATCGGGCCGGCGTGACCGCGACCCGTCGCCGCAAGTGCCGCCGGTCAGCCCTGCAACAGTTCGGTGAGGCGAGCCGCCAGCACGTCCCACCGCCAGTCCCGCTCCACCCACGCGCGGCCAGCCTTCCCCATCCGGGTCCGCTGCTCCGGATCTTGCAGCAGCGACACGAGCCGCCCCACCAGGGCGGCTTCGTCCCGCCCGGGCACGACGTAACCTGTCTCCCCCTCGCGGACGGCGTCCGATGCGCCGCCGGAGTCACCGGCTACCACGGGCAGCCCGACCGCCGAGGCCTCGAGGTAGACGATGCCCAGCCCCTCTACATCCATTCCGGCGCGCCGGGTCCGGCAGGGCATGGCGAACACGTCACCGGCCGCGTAGTGCGCGGGCAGCTCGGCAGATGGCACCCCGCCGGTCAGCACGACGTGCTCGGCGACGCCGACGCGGCGGGCCAGGGCAGCCAGGTCGTCGTGGTAACGGCCGCGGCCGACGAGGAGGAGTGCGGCGTCGGGCACCGCGCGGCGGACGGCCGGCAGCGCCCGGATGAGGCTGTCCTGCCCCTTGCGCGGGACGAGTCGTGAGACGCAGACGATCACCTGCCGGCCGGTGAGCCCGTGGCGGGCGCGGACGGCGGAGCCGTCGACGTCCGGATGGAACGTGTCCACGTCCACGCCGGGCGGCAGTTGCCGCAGCACGGCACGCGGGCCGAACGCGCCGGCGACGCGGCGGCGGGTGTACTCGCCGAGGTAGGTGATGACGTCGCAGGATGCCCCGATCCGGCGCAGTGCCTGCCGCCCGCCGGGGAGAGCCGCCCAGCCGACCTCGTGCCCGTGCGTGCTCGCGACTATCCGCTCGGCGCCCGCGGCGCGCAATGACGGAGCGAGCAAGCCGAGCGGAGCGGAGGCGCCGAACCACGCGGCGGTGCAGCCGTGCTCGCGCAGCGTGGTGACGATCCGCGCACGGGCGGCGGGCGTCGGTACCAGCAGCCCGGTCGGGTGCCGCACCACTGGGAACGGCTGGGCGGCGTCGAACTCCGCCGAACCGGCGTGGTCGGAGGCGTACACCACGACGGAGCCAGCCGGCTGGCGCGACGTCAGCTCGTGCACGAAGCTCTGGATGCCACCTTGCCGGGGCGGGAAGTCATTGGTGACGACGAGGGTCTTCCTCATCCCCCGACCCTCTCCTGCCCGGCCTGCCTCACCGCAGCTGGGTGGTCAGGTAGGCGCGCCATTGGGTCACGAAGGCGCTGGTGCTCTCGTGCAGCACGCTCTGCATCGCCGCGGCGACGGCGTGCGGCTGGGTGTCCGCGGATGCGCCGACCAGTTGGTAGAACCGCACCAGTTGGTCCTCGCCGGCGCGGGCAGCGATGAGCCGGCAGGCCAGCCACGACTGCTCGTAGACCTGCGCCGGGTTGACTCCGTCGCCGGTGAACGCCGCGTCGGTGGGCAGCGACGTCGGGGCCGAGCCGCGATCGATCTGCTGGCGCAGCTCGGCCGCGGCGACTCGGACGGGCTGCCCGCTGCCCAGGTTGCCCACGTACTCGGCGAACCCCTCGATCAGCCATCGCGGCGACGCGGGGCCGGTGCTGGCGGCCGTGGCGATGTGGGTGAGCTCGTGCTGGAGCACGATCTGCTCACCGACCGGGGTCAGCCGGCGCAGTGCCGCCGGATCGATGAGCACGCGCGCGACCGACCCGGCGCCGGTGGCCACGTTGGGCGACTCGAAGACGGTGGCCGCCGAGACGTCGGATATCGCAGTGCCCTGCCCGCCCAGCGCGGCGAACTCCGCGGCGGAGGCGGGGACGATCACCGCCACCTGCTGCGCCCAGCCGGCCCCCCAGATGCGCGTGACGACGGGGACTGCGGCGTCCACCGCGCGCGCGATGGCGGGCAGCGCATCGGCGTCCGGCAGGTGCCCGAGCACCATGCTGGAGGTGCCCTGCTCGACGACCAGCGGTCCGAAGTCCCACGGTCCCCGCCAGCTGGCGCCGCCGATCGCGGCCATCGCGTCGTCGCCGGCAAGGTAGACGTGACCACGCCGGGTGACGAACGTCCACCACAGATCGTGCGACGCCGGCAGGCTGTCCACCCGCTGCAGCCCGTACGTGAGCGTCACGTGCACGATCAGCGCCGGTGCGACCAGCCGCTTCGCCGCCGCCGCGGTGGCCGCGGCGTCGGTGACCGGGGCGCTCACCGCGTACGCCCAGCTCTGCAACGGCACGGGTGCAAGAGCGGCGATCTCCGCGGTCTGTTGACGGCGGAAGGTCGCCGACGCAGCCGAGCCGTCCACGTCGGCGAGGAAGGACGCGGTCGACCGGTTCATCACCGCACGGCCGTGCCTGTCGAGCAGCTCGCTCACCTGCGACAACGTGGGCGCACCCTTGCCCGAGCCGAGCTGTGGCCCGCGCGGGCGATCGGCCTTTGCACCGCAGGCGCTGGCCAGCACCGCCGCGCACACGCCTACGGCCGCGCACAGGACGCGCGGCCGTAGGCGGGGCAGGGCTCTGCTGGGCGGCACGCCCATCATGATCGCCCGGCGGACCGAAGTCAGCCGACGAGGCGGGTCGCGCCGGTGACGCTGCTGCCGAAGGAGTTCAGCGGCACGACGGAGACATTCTCGCCGGTCTGCGGCGCCGACACCATCAGCCCGTTGCCGATGTAGATCGTGACGTGGCCGATCGGTTGGTAGAAGAAGATGAGGTCACCCGGCTGCAGGCTGCCCACCGAGACATGCGTGCCGTAGTTGTACTGGTCCGCTGCCGAGTGCGGAAGGGCCACACCGCCCGCGTTCCAGGCGGCCATCGTCAGCCCCGAGCAGTCGTAGGCGTCAGGCCCCGCGGCGCCGAACACGTACGGCTTGCCGACCTGGGCCAGGGCGAACTTGACGGCGCGCGCCGCCGCAGCGGACGTCGCCGAGGTCGGCAGCGTCGACGTGACGCTGGCGAGGGACGCGGTGTTGACCGGCGGCACGATGGTGCGCTGGAAGGCCGCGCGCTGCGCGGCGGTCAGCGACGCGAGCAACGTCGTGTACTTGTCGACCTGCGCCTGCACCGCGGACTTCTGCTTCGCGAGGGCATCCCGCTTCGCCGTCGCGGCATTCAGCAGCGTGCTCGCCCGCTTCTCCGTGGCGTCGGCGGACTGCTTGGCCGAGCTGAGCTGCGCGACGAGCCGGGCAGTGTGCGCGGAGATGATGCCCAGCGTGTTCAGCTGGTCGAGGTAGCTCTGCCCGTTGTTGCTGGAGAGCAGCGCGCCGGTGGCGCTGAACGAGCCGCCTTCGTACTGCGCGGCGACGGTGGCGCCCATGGCGGCGCGTGCCTGGTCGAAGGCGACCTTGGCCTGCTCGGCGTCGTGCATTGCGGCGTGGGCTGCCTGTTGCTTGGCCTGGACCTGGACCTGCGCCTGGTTGTACTTCTCGACCAGTTGCGTGTTCTTCAGGGCGAGCGCGCCGAGTTGCTTTTGTACCGATGCCACGGACGGCGGCGCTGCCGGGGTGCTGGGGGTGGCTGCTGCCACCGTGGGGAGGATGAGGGCTGCCGCACCGACTGCGACTGCGGCGGCCACGATCGGCCGGATGTGCCGGATGTGCCGGGAGAGTCGAGACGCCACTGTTGGCGGAACTCCGTTTCTTCCTAGGTCCGCCTACCGGGTTAGCTGACGGGTTCGGGCCGGAAGTAGCCCTACGGCACAGACACAACCCGCTGATCGAGCGGGCCGAGCCGGTGCCGATTCACCCCATGAGGACTGACGTGGGTCCCCGGTTCGCAGTCGAATCGTCCGCTTTGCACGGGCGGCTCGACATGCTTGCGATTCGGCGGTGACACCCGGTGACGGCCGGTGTGGACGTCATGGAGCCGGAATGTCTCGGAAAGGTTACGGCCCGCAGCGGCGCCAGCGCAACGCGACGCACAGATCTAAACAACGAGTTGTGAGACCCTTCTCACGCAATCTCGCGATCATTGTATGACATTCCGGACACAAGGCGCAAAGGTGGCAGCAGCCCCGCCGCGACAAGGGTTCCGACGGCGTCCTGCTCGGCATCGTCCAGTTCGACCGGTTGGACCGGATTATTCAGAATTGCGGTGACCACGCAGTCGCGGCAGCTATCGCCCCGCACACTGCAGGTGTCGCAGTCGATCAGCATTTCTGGCCTCCATCTGGCGCTTCCTGGCGATACGTGTTGTCCGGTGTGGACGCCGGCGACGCTAGGCGGGGGCCCTGACAGTTTTCGCCGCCGGCTCAGCCGAGCCGGGCCAGCAGCACCGCCGACGGGACCGCCCACGCCCCCGCGCGGAGCACGTCGGTGACGATCTGCTGGTCCGAGGTGACCACCACCACCGGCCGCCCATCCGGCTCGGCGGCAACCAGCCGGCGGATCAGATCGTCGGCGATCTCCCCCGGCGCGCTGAACAGGACTCGCACGCCGCGGGGGGTCGGCGGCTGCGCCGGCGGCTTCGCGCCGCCGTCGAACGCGACGGTGATCTCCGCACCGGAACGACCGCCCAGCGTCGCCATCGACCCGATGAGGCGGTTGCGCTGATCCGCCAGCGACAGCTCCGGATATCCGGTCTTGGTCACGTTGTAGCCGTCGACGAC
>JAVHVL010000480.1:0-5412 GCA_032160565.1 Pseudonocardiales bacterium
CGTACATGCCGTGCTCGGCGGCCGCGGTCCAGTACGCGTCGACGGCGGCGACGTGCGCCGGGTCGGGCTCGCCGCGCCAGCGCACCATGAACCGCTCGACGATCGTGGAGCAGAGATCGATCCGCGACTGCGGCACGGCGGGGTTCGACATCCCGCGGGCCGACTGCGCCACGTAGGACAGCCCCATGACCGCGGCGCGGGCGAGCTGCTCGCGGGCCTCCTCGTCGCTGATGTCGAGTAGTGGCCGGTAGCCCCAGATCGGCGAGAGCATCGCCAGGGCGGCCTGCACGTCCACGCGCACGTCGCCGGTGTGCACCGGGATCGGGAACGGCTCGGCCGGCGGGAGGCCCGGTCCGAACTTGCCGTCCACCAGTAGCGCCCACACGTTGCCGAACGTGACGGAACCGACGAGATCCTCGATGTCCACGCCGCGATAGCGCAGCGCCCCGCCATCCTTGTCCGGCTCGGCGATCTCGGTCTCGAAGGCGATGACGCCTTCCAGACCCGGGCTGTAGTCGTCTGCCATAGACGTGCTCCGATCGGGTTGTTCGTCCGCTTGTCGTGGCGGTGGGTCGCACCGGCAGCCCATTCTGCCCGTAGCCGCCAGGGGGCCGCCCAGCAGGTGCGAGGATGAGCCCGATGAGCGACCCAGCCGGAATGCGCCGCGGCTACCTGCGCGGCCAACTCGACGAGACGCTGCTCTCGCGTACCTGGCTGGAGCAGTTTGAGCTGTGGTTCACCGACGCCACCGAAGATCCGGCGGTCGTGGAGCCCAACGCCATGCAGGTCGCCACCACCGGCGCGGACGGCCGCCCCGCGATCCGCACCGTCCTGCTCAAGGGTGTGGACCAGCGGGGCGTGGTGTTCTACACGAACTATGAATCCGCGAAGGCCCGCGAGATAGAGGCCAATCCGTACGCGGCGGCGGTGCTCGTGTGGCTGGCGCACGAGCGTCAGGTGCGGGTAAGTGGCCCCGTGCAGCGGGTGAGCCGGGCCGAGACGGAGGAGTACTTCGCCACCCGTCCGCGCGGGTCGCAGGTGGGCGCGTGGGCCTCGGCGCAATCCAGCGTCGTCTCGTCGCGGGAGGTCCTGGAGGACGCCGTGCGCGACATCGAGGCCCGCTTCGCCGACGCGCCGATCCCCGCGCCGCCGAACTGGGGTGGCTACCGGATCGAGCCGGACAGCGTCGAGTTCTGGCAGGGGCGGGCCGACCGCCTGCACGACCGGCTGCGCTACCGCCGCGACGGCGAGATCTGGGTGCTGGAGCGGCTCGCACCGTGACCAAGACGTCCGGCGAGCAATCCAGCCCGGCCTCCGAGCGACCCAGCACGGCCCCCGAGCAACCCACTACCGCGCCCGAACATCCCGCCACGGACCCTGAGCAGCCGAGCACCGCCCCCGCGCACCCCCGCACGGTCCGCCGGCTCGTCGGCCGCCACGCCGTCGACACCCGCCCCCTGGCGATCCTCCCGTTCCGACGGATGATCATCGGTCAGGGCACCTCGTTCGTCGGCTCGATGCTCACCCAGGTGGCCGTGCCGGTGCAGGTGTACGCGATCTCGCACTCTTCCCTCTACGTGGGGTTCGTCGGGCTGGCGGGGCTCATCCCGATCGTGGTGTTCGGCATCTACGGCGGCGCGATCGCCGACGCCATGGACCGGCGCGTGCTGTACCTCTACTCCTCGCTGGGCACGTGGGCGGTCACGCTCGCGCTCCTGGCGCAGACCCTGGCTGGCCTCCGCAACGTGCCCCTCATCCTCACCCTGGTGGCCGTGCAGGCGGCGCTGTTCGCGATCTCGTCGTCGGCGCGCGGCGCGATCATCCCGCGGATCGTCGACGCGGAGCTCGTGCCCGCCGCGAACACCCTCAACTTCCTGGTCGGCAGCGTCGGCATGGTGGTCGGGCCGCTCGTGGCGGGCGTGCTCGTGGGGCTGGACCACGGCTTCGCCTACGCCTACGGCATCGACGCCCTGTTCTTCACGGCAGCGCTGCACTCGGCGCTGCGCCTTCCTGCCGTCCCGCCCGACCACGCGGCCGAACGGCCCAGCCTGCGCACCGTCGGGCAGGGGCTGCGGTTCATCGTCGAGCAGCCGGTGCTGCTGATGTCGTTTCTCGTCGACATTGCCGCCATGGTGCTGGCGATGCCCCGCTCGCTGTTCCCAGCCACAGCCGAGCACCGGTTCCCGGGCAGCGTCGGGCTGCTCTACGCCGCCATCGCGATCGGCTCGGTGGTGGCCGGCCTGGCCAGCGGGTGGATCGGGCGGGTGCGGCGGCAGGGGCGCGCGCTCGTCTTCGCGATCGCCTGCTGGGGCACAGCCGTGGCCGTCTCCGGGCTGGCGCGGCAGCTCTGGCTGGTGGTGGCGCTGCTCGCGGTCGCCGGCGCGGCCGACCTGATCAGCTCGGTGTACCGGCAGACCATCCTGCAGACGTTCGCGCCGGACCAGATGCGCGGCCGCATGCAGGGCGTCTTCATCGCCGTGGTTTCCGGCGGCCCGCGGCTCGGTGACGTTCGGGCCGGCGCGACGGCCGCCACGACCAGCGTGCAGTTCTCCTGGGTCGCGGGCGGGGTCGCCTGTGTCGTCGTCGTGCTCGTCGCGGGCGTGTGCGTGCGACAGTTCTGGCGCTACGACGCCCAGCCGCGGGACGTGCCGGCGCCGGACGTGTTGGCGCCGGACGTGCTCGCGCCGGCGGTTGAGTAGCTTCACGTCATGACGATGACGGGGCAGCAGTTCGACATCGCCGCGGGCGCGCACGCGGCAACTCTCGTCGAGGTCGGCGGCGGGCTGCGCCGCTACACCCATCGCGGCCAGGACGTCACGTTCGGCTACGCCGCGGACGAGCTGCCGCCGCGCGGCTGCGGTGCGGTGCTCGTGCCGTGGCCGAACCGGCTGCGCGGTGGCAGGTACCACTTCGACGGCGGCGACTACCAGGTTCCGATCACCGAGGTGACGACCGGCAACGCCAACCACGGGCTGGGGCGCTGGGTGCGGTGGGTGCCGGTCACCCACGAGCCGTCCGCGGTCACGCTCGCGCTCGACATCGCCCCGCAGACCGGCTGGCCGTTCGAGCTGCGCGTCGAGGTTTCCTACACGCTCTCCGCGGACGCCGGGCTGATGGTCACGGCCGTCGCGCGGAACACCGGCACGCGCCGGGCGCCGTTCGGCGCCGGCTTCCATCCGTACGTCGCAGTGCCCGAAGGCGCGCTGGGCGACGTCCACATCGAGCTGTCGGCGACCGAGCACATGGTCGTGGACGACGCGAAGATCCCCGTCGGCAACCGCAACGTCGCGGGGACGAAATACGACCTCCGCCACCGTCGACGGCTGGGTGACTTTCGCCTCGACGACGGATTCACCGGCCTGACCGCCCGGACGGGGCGTGCCGTCGCCGAGGTCCGTGCCCGCGGAGGTGGCGCGCGGCTGTGGTTCGACGAGGCGTTCCCGTACGCGCAGGTGTACACGCCGGACATCGTCGCCCATGGCCGCACCGGCGTTGCCGTGGAGCCGATGAGCTGCCCGGCGGACGCGTTCAACTCGGGCGAGGGATTGGTCGTCTTGGAGCCGGGCGGCAGCTGGACCGGGTCGTGGGGGATCCAGCCGCTTCAGCGGTAGCGAGCACCTGGTTAGTTGCGCACCAACGGGGAATGCTGGACACATGACAGAGAGCGAATTCTTCGGAGACAGCGTGTACGAATCCGGCGACCCGGTCGAGGACGCCGAGAACCTCGACCCCATCGAGGACCTCACCGGCGACGATCCGGACGAGATCATGCAGACCGGGTACAGCCCGCCCGACCGCGAGCCGCACGACCTGCGCGACGCCCCGACCCCCTTCGAGGAGTGGGAGGGCGAGTCCCTCGACGAGCGCCTTGCGGAGGAGGAGCCGGACGTCAGCGAGGACGACATCTTCGCCGCCGATGCGGAGCCCCGTGCCGGCCGCCTCGTGGCACCGGACGAGGGCGTGCACGAGGACACCGAGAAGGACGAAATCGCCTCGGATGTCGGCCCCGCCGGTTACGCGTCCAGCGCGGAAGAGGCCGCGGTGCACATCATCGAGGAGCCCTGAGCCTCCATCGAGACCTAAACCCTCGGCAGTTCTACGCGGCCTCGGGGACGACGTCAGGGGGCGCGGCCTCGGCCGCGACGGTGCGCCGCGGGCTGACCACGGCCAGCACGACGGCGAACACCGTCTGGATGCCGACCACGACCACGAACGCCGTCCGCATGCCGTGCGCGGATAGGCTGACGAACAGCGTCCCCAGGCTGGCGACGCCGAGCGCGAGTGAACCCTGCTGCACCGTCACCAGCACGCCGCTGCCCACGCCGGCGAGCCGCTGCGGCACCCCGCTGAGCACCGTCCGGAACAGCGCGCCGACGCCGAGGGACTGACCGAATCCGGCGATGGCCAGCCCCGGAGCGGTCGCGATCAGCGAGACGCCCGGCCACTGCGCGGCGAAGACGGACACCAGCCAGGCCAGACCGACGGCCTGCAGCCCGAACCCGACCGACAGCATCCGTGCGCCGAAGCGTTCGAAGAGCCGGGCGGTGAGCAGCGAACCGACGAAGAACCCGATCGCCATCGGCGTGACCGCCAGCCCCGAGTGCAGCGCGTCCTGGTGCAGGCCGTCCTGCACGGTCAGCGCGAAGACGAAGGTGAAGGCGCCGAAGCCGAGGAAGAACGGCATGGCCGTCATCAGCCCGCGACGGACGATGGGCAGGCCGATCAGCGACGGGGGCACCAGCGGGGTGCCGCCGCGGCGCTCGGCGCGCCGCTCGACGACGACCATCGCCGCCGCCGCGACGGGAGCAAGGGCGAGCAGCGCCCACAGCCAGGCCGGCCAGTGCAGGGCCGGCCCCTCGGTCAGCGGCACGAGCAGCGCGACGACGGTGATCGCGAGCAGTGCGGTGCCCGGCCGGTCCACGCCCGCGGGGTGCGGCGAGCGGCTCGGCGGCACCACGCGCGGCGCGAGGATCAGCGCCGCGATACCGATCGGGACGTTGACGAGGAAGATCGGCCGCCACGTGGTGCCCGCGATGTCCGCGTTCAGCAGGATGCCGCCGAGCAGCTGGCCGACGACGACGGCTACCCCCGCGGTGGCGGCGTACCTGCCGATCGCGCGGCTGCGGTGCTGCCCGTCCAGCGTCGCCTGGAAGCTGGCCAGCACCTGTGGCTGGATCATGGCCGCCGACACGCCCTGCAACACGCGTGCGGCGACCAGCACGCCCACGGTGGGGGCGACGCCGCACAGCAGCGAGGTGAGGGTGAAGCCGGCCAGCCCGATCGCGAACAGTCGCTGCCGCCCGTAGGCGTCACCCAGCCGGCCGCCGACCACGAGTGACACGGCGAACGCGGTGCCGTACCCGGCCACGATGAGCTCGAGCATCGGAGCGGACGCGTGCAACGTGCTGTCGA
>JAVHVL010000043.1:0-2735 GCA_032160565.1 Pseudonocardiales bacterium
AGAGGAACGGGTCACCGGCGTTGTCTTCGCCGCCTCATCCGTCGTCACGCCGTTCTTCTTCGGCGCCGTGGTCGGCGGCATCGCATCGGGGCGCGTCCCCACCTCAGGCAACGGGGATGCGATCGGCAGCTGGCTGAACCCGACCTCGATCCTGGGCGGCGCGCTCGCCGTCACGGTGTGCGCCTACCTGGCCGCAGTGTTCCTCACCGAGGACGCCCGGCTGCGCGGGCAGCCCGACCTCGAGCAGTGGGGGCGCCGCCGCGCTCTCGCCGCGGCAACGGTCGCCGGCGCCCTCTCGCTCGTCGGACTGTTCGTGCTTCGAGCTGACGCGCACCGCCTCTACACCCACCTGCTCGGAGTGGGCTTGCCGTTCGTGATCATCTCCGGGCTGGCCGGGCTCGCCGCCTTCGTCGCGCTGCGCCGCGCCGCCCGCCGCGTCGTGCGGCTGCTCGCCGTGGTGGCCGTCGGCGCCATCCTGCTCGGATGGGGAGCGGCGCAGTACCCGTACCTGCTCGGCACGCACCTGTCGATCGGCGAGGCCGCAGCGCCCAGGCCGACCCTGGCCGCGCTCACCGTTGTGGCCGTCGCCGCGGCGGTTCTGGTCGTGCCGTCTATGGCGTTGCTGTACGTGCTCCAGCAACGGGCCCGTCTGGAGTAGGCCAGTGCGCGCGGCAGACCTCGCCACCGGTGACGGTGACGGACAGTGCGACCGGACCGTCGGGGCGGCGGTAGAGCTCGTAGTCTCCGGCGGTGAGTTGAGCGAAGACCGCACTGTGCTGCGTGCCGTTCGGCGTGCGTCTGGCGATTACGGCGACGTGGGCAGGGTGAGCGGGCACGGGGCGGTCGATCGGCCGGATCTCGATCTCGTACCCGTCGAGCGCCGCGGGTGCGGTGACGACGAGTGCACCTACGTCGCCGCCGATGTCGAGCAGGACCGCTCCCTGGCCGGCGCGCACATTGTCTTCCTCGCGCACACGCTGTCTCTCGCTCAAGCTGTGTGTCTCGCTCAGGCGGTGCCCCTCGCTCAGGCGGTGCCTGCCGCTCATGCCGCCGGAGTTCCGGGGCGGACCTCCGAGCCACTGTTCGGGGTGCCGAGATAGGGGAAGCTGTCGAGGAACGGCTGGTTGTCATCGACGGTTCCGTCGGTGAGCAGCGCCGCCGCGGCGTCGGCGGTGAACGTGGGATCGACGAGGGGTAGGGCCGCGCCGGCCACGGCTCGCAGCTCGATCGCCACGATGTCGTCGGTGACGCGGCGCCCGTTGGGGTAGCCGGCGAGATCGCCGCCGAGAAGGCCGAACCGGTTCGGCGTGGCGGCGGGCGGGATCGCGAGGTTGAGCCGGAGCAGGTCCGCCGGTCGCGTGCCGGTGAGGTTCTGGAAGCCGGGTACGACACCGCTGGGGATGCCCGTCAGCAGGATGGCGATCAGGTCGGCGCGGATCTTGCCGTACGCCGCGAGGTGTGGAAACACGCCGGGATAGAGCACCGGCAGCAGCGCGGCGAGCTCGGGGTGCGCGACGTACTGGAGGAACTCATCGTCGGCCGACGGTGGCAGCGAATTCCAGCGGTCCTTGTGGCTCATCGGGACGATCACTTCGTTGAACAGGGGATTCCCCAGCCGGGAGATCTGGACGAACGGCCCCGACTCCAGGTCGGCGCGGCCGCTGTGCCGGATCGTGGACCGCCTCCGGCTCGCCGACGCGTACACCCCGATCACCGACCGCGACGAGTTCACGTCGGTGGGCATCCGGCCGTCTCGCGTCACGTCGGTGATGGGCACCTGCAGTGCGATGCTGTGCACGTTGAGTGACCGGGTGCCGTTCACGCCGACCGCGTCCGCGGACGGAATCAGGTGCAGGTGCTGGAACGGACGCAGCGTCCCGAGGTCGAAGATACTGCCGAGATCGACGTGGAAGCCCTCCGCACGCTGACCGGCGAACACCATGCGGCCGCCGGGCAGCGCGTGCACGGCGGCGTCGGTGAACGTGGCCGCGTAGTTGGGCGTGCTGCGCACGCCGACGTTCACCGGGGGGCAGGCCAGCCGACCGGCGAGGATTTCACCCGCACTGTCGTCGTCCTCGTCGTCGCCACGCCTGATCCGGCGCACCGAATAGAACTGCGGCCGGGTCCAGTGGGTGTGGTCTGCGATCGAGGCGATCGGCCCGGTGTTGTACAGGAAGGTGTCCCGGTTGGTGATCTCGGTCGTGAACCTGAACTGGTACGTGACTCCGGAGCGGCGGTCGCTGCGGTTGACGATATGGATCTCGTACAGGACGTCGTCGCCGAACTCGTAGAAGTTAGGGCCCCCGTCGGCCTGCTGCAGCGGGATGAAGTTCGCGATTATCGTGACGGAGTCGGGGCGGTCCGGGCTGCGGAAGGCATAGACGTCGGTGTTGTCGGCGACCGGGTCCTTCGAGATCTCCGGGGCTTCACGATGCGAGGACATGGCGCGCCTTTCCAACGGGTCGATGCGCTGCAGGCAATTCGCTGTGAGTCAATGCGCGATGGGTCAATGCGCTTCGGGTCAATGCGCGATGGGTCAATCCGCGATGGGTCAATGCGCCGCGCGGGCCAGGCGCGCGGTCAGGTCACGGTCGTGGATCACCACTTCACGCTCGCCGACCATGAGCGTCAGCTCGCCGCGTTGCATGTCGGTGACGTAGGCGACCAGCGGCCCGGACACCCCAGCGGGCGCGCGCACCGGCGCGGCCGCCGCGGCAGGGGCGACACCGGCGAAC
>JAVHVL010000529.1:0-2771 GCA_032160565.1 Pseudonocardiales bacterium
CGGAACGCTGCTTGGTGGCGTCGTGCTCTTCGACGGTGGGGATCATCGTCTCGGAGATGTCCTCGGCCGCACCCTCGACGCCGCCGAACTGGGCCACGAGCTTCTGCACGACGGACTGGGCCGATACGTGCCCCTCGCCGATCGCGGCGTACAGGGCGGCGACGTCGGCGTAGTGCATCTCGCGGGCCAGCGTCAGCAGCTGGTCGCCGCCGAGCAGCCGCTGCATCGGCAGGGCGGCCTTGCGCATCGCCTTGGACAGCGCCGTCTTGCCTGCGTCGATGGCGTCCTCACGCCGCTCCTTGGCGAACCACTGCCGGATCTTGGTGCGCGCACGCGGCGACTTGACGAACGCCAGCCAGTCGCGCGACGGCCCGGCGTTCTCCGCCTTGGACGTGAACACCTCGACGGTGTCGCCGTTGTCCAGTTTGCTCTCCAGCGCGACGAGCTTGCCGTTGACGCGGGCGCCGATGCAGCGGTGCCCCACCTCGGTGTGCACGGCGTACGCGAAGTCGACGGGTGTCGAGCCGGTCGGCAGCGCCACGACGTCGCCCTTGGGCGTGAATACGTAGACCTCGCTGGCGCCCAGGTCGTAGCGCAGCGAGTCGAGGAACTCCTCCGGCTCCTGCGCCTCGCGCTGCCAGTCCAGCAGCTGCCGCAGCCAGCCCATCTCGTCCGATACCGCTGACGGCTCGGCAACGGCGGCGTCCTTGAGCTCCTTGTACTTCCAGTGTGCGGCGATGCCGTACTCGGCGGTGCGGTGCATCGCGTGGGTCCGGATCTGCAGCTCCACCGGCTTGCCTCCGGGGCCGATCACCGTGGTGTGCAGCGACTGGTACATGTTGAACTTCGGCATCGCGATGTAGTCCTTGAACCGGCCGGGTACCGGCTGCCAGTTCGCGTGGATGACGCCGAGGGTGGCGTAGCAGTCGCGCTCGTTCGCGACGAGGACCCGGATGCCGACCAGGTCGTAGATATCGGTGAACTCGCGACCGCGCACGATCATCTTCTGGTAGATCGAGTAGTAGTGCTTCGGCCGCCCGGTGATCGTGGCCTTGAGGCCGCCGTCGCGCAGGTCGGAATTGATCCGCTCGATGACCTCGCCGAGGTAGGTGTCGCGCGACGGCGCCCGCTCGGCAACCAGCCGCACGATCTCGTCGTAGCGCTTCGGGTACAGGGTGGCGAAGGCGAGGTCCTCGAGCTCCCACTTGACGGTGTTCATGCCGAGGCGGTGGGCCAGTGGGGCGAGCACCTCGAGCGTCTCACGGGCCTTGCGCTCCTGCTTCTCCGGCGGCAGGAACCGCAGCGTGCGCATGTTGTGCAGCCGGTCGGCGAGCTTGATGACCAGCACCCGCGGATCGCGGGCCATGGCCACGATCATCTTCCGGATCGTCTCGGACTCGGCCGCTTCGCCGTACTTGACCCTGTCCAGCTTGGTGACGCCGTCGACTAGGTGCGCCACCTCCGAGCCGAATCCGGTCGTGATGTCGTCGAGGGTGAGGCCGGTGTCCTCGACCGTGTCGTGGAGCAGCGCCGCGACGAGGGTGGTGGTGTCCATGCCCAGCTCGGCGAGGATCGTCGCCACCGCCAGTGGATGGGTGATGTACGGGTCGCCGCTCTTGCGCAGCTGGCCGCGGTGACACTCCTCCGCCACGTCATAGCCGCGCTGCAGCAGCCGGGCGTCGACCTTCGGATGCGCGCCACGGTGGATGGCCAGCAGCGGCTCGAGGACCGGCTTGATCGCCGGCTGGCGGGGCGACGTGACCAGGCGCCGGGCCAGCCGGTCCCTGACTCGGCGGCGGTGCGTTGCGGCCGCAGGCCCGTCGGCCTCGAGTGGAGCCTCGAGCACACCCTCGTTCTCCGCGTCGGGCTCGAGCTCACGCGACGATGCGGGGGCCGGTGCTGTGACCGGCGACGACGGCGTGGTGGCGAGGGTGGTAGGCGGTGTGGTGACGACAGCCGACGATGGCGCAGCGGTGACATCGATCTCGGCCCCTGCCTGCGCCTGTGGTGTGGCGGCGGCGTCCGTCGTCAGCTCGGCTCCCTTTGCTCGGCTCTACCTGGTGTCGAGTCTACGGGGCAACTGGTTAACGGCGCTTCTCGCGCGGGCGCCCGGGCGCGCGCCACGCCCGCAGTCAGGCGTGCAGCAATGAGTGCAGCGGCGCCAGCCTCTCGAGATGGGCACGTCCACCGAGGAAGCCCAGCTCCAGCAGCACGCCCAGCCCGGTGACCGTGGCGCCGGCCTCGGCCAGCAGCGCCTCGGCCGCGAACAGCGTGCCCCCCGTCGCCAGCACATCGTCGACCAGCAGGACCCGCTTGCCGTCGAGCAGGCCGACCGGCACCTCGATCTCCGCGGTGCCGTACTCCAGCGCGTAGCTGCGGCGCACCGTCGGGGGCGGCAGTTTGCCGGCCTTGCGCACCGGAACCAGACCGCAGCCCAACTCGCACGCCAGCGCGCCGGCGATCAGGAACCCGCGTGCCTCCACGCCGGCGACAAGGTCGACCGGGGCCGACCGGCGGGCGAAGTCGGCCAGCGCGCCGATCGCCGCCCCGAACGCGGCAGCGTCGGCCAGCAGCGGGGAGATGTCCTTGAACACGATCCCCAGCTCGGGGAAATCGGGGACGTCGCGCAGTCCAGCCGCGATGCCCGAGGCCACGTCGGGCCCGGCATCGCCGGTGACGGCTGGCATCGGCTACTTGCGCTTCGGGCGCTGCGGCCGAGCACCAGGGCGGGGCGCCGGGGCGGGGCCGCCGCCGGGGCGCCGGGCCGCGGC
>JAVHVL010000555.1:0-11829 GCA_032160565.1 Pseudonocardiales bacterium
GCGAGGCCGACGGCATCGCGGCGTTCGAGGTGGAGCCCACGCGACCCCGCGTGACGCGCAACCGGACCAAGGCGATGGACCCCACCCGGCGCTTCGCAACCGTGAGCTTCGACGCAGTCCCCGGCCGGCGCATCGGCGGCGGTGACGCAACCGCGGCGCTGCGTGCCGCGCGCGATGCCGCCTGCGTCGCCCAGTCGGCCGAACAGGGCGGCGCCGCGAGCCGGCTCCTGGAGCTGACCGTCGAGTACGCGAAGGTGCGCGTGCAGTTCGGCCGCCCCATCGGCAGCTTCCAGGCGCTCAAGCACCGGATGGCAGACCTCTACGTCCTCGTCGAAGCGGCCCGCTCCGCGTCGTACGGGGCGGTGCACGGCACGCTCGATGCCGCCGTCGCGAAGGCGTACTGCGCCGAGGCGTTCTTCACCGTCGCCGCCGAAGCGATCCAGCTGCACGGAGGCATCGCGATCACCTGGGAGCACTACGCGCACCTGTACTTCAAGCGGGCACACGGCTCGGCGCAGCTGTTCGGCCAGCCGTCCGAACACGTCGCGCGGATGGCCGTCATGGCAGGAATCGAGGGGCAGTGAAAGACCTTCAGGAACTCTCCGATCGGCTGGAGATCCAGGACCTGATCACCGCATACAGCTACGCCGTCGACTTCCACCGCTGGGGCGACCTGGACGCCATCTTCACGCCGGACGCCGTCCTCGACTTCACCGCCAGTGGCGGCGAGAAGGGCGATCTCACCGCGATCAAGGCGTTCTTCCAGCGTGCGCTGACGATGTTCGACGGGCACCAGCACCTGATGGGCAACACCGCGGTCACCCTCGACGGCGACACCGCCACGGCCACGACCCTGTGCCACAACCCGATGTACCTCAAATCCGACAACGGCCAGCAGCGGCTGCTGTTCGTCGGCATCTGGTACCACGACGCGCTGGTACGCACGTCCGACGGCTGGCGGATCAAGACCCGCACCCAGCAGAAGGGCTACCTGCAGGGGCTCTGAAATCTGTCGTCAGAACCAGTCGTCGTCGCGCGACCAGGTGATCAGGTTGTCGAGGATGCCAGGGGTGGGCTCGGCGGGCTCGGTGACGCTGTACGCCCCGCGGTAGAACAGCAGGGGCCGCTGCTCGCCGTGCTCGCCGAGGGCGGTCACCCGCCCGACGACGATCCAGTGATCGCCACCGTCCAGGACGCTGTCCACCGAGCAGTCGATCCAGCTCAGCACGCCGTCCAGGATCGGCGCTCCGGAGGGTGCGGGCGTCCAGCCGACGGAGGCGAACTTGTCCGCGCCGGCCCGTCCGAACACGGCGCTGACGTCGCGCTGGGAGTGGGCAAGCACGTTCACGCAGAAGCTGCCGGCCGCCTCGATCGCCGGCCAGGTACGCGACGACTTGCCCGGGCAGAACAGCACCAGCGGCGGCTCGAGGGACAGCGCCGCGAAGGACTGGCACGCGAAGCCCACCGGCTCCTCGCCGTCCACTGCCGCGATCACCGTGACGCCCGTGCAGAAGTGCCCGAGCGCCCTGCGGAAGGTGGTCGCGTCGACGGCCGTCGTCATCATCGTGCCGCTACCTGTACTGGGCGCCGAGGGTGAAGTCATGCCCCCAGAGGCTGACCGCCGTGCTCTCCCGGGCGATCCAGTTCTCGTCGTGCACCTGCCGCCCCTCACAGCCGTACTCGACGTCGAAGCCACCGGGCGTCTTCATGTAGAACGACAGCATCAGGTCGTTGACGTGTCGCCCGAGCGTCGCGGACATCGGCACCTTGCGCCGCTGGGCACGGTCCAGGCACAGCCCGACGTCGTCGGAGTTCTCCACCTCGATCATCAGGTGCACGATGCCCGACGGCGTCGGCATCGGCAGGAAGGCCAGGCTGTGGTGACGCGGGTTGCAGCCGAAGAATCGCAGCCAGGCCGGTCGCCCGTCGGCGGGGCGCCCTACCATCTGCGGCGGCAGGCGCATCGAGTCGCGCAGCCGGAAGCCGAGCACGTCGCGATAGAAGTGCAGCGCCGCCGCGTCGTCGGACGTGGACAGCACGACGTGGCCGAGCCCCTGCTCCCCCGTCACGAACCGGTGCCCGTACGGGCTGACGACCCGCCGGTGCTCCAGCGCGGCGCCGTGGAACACCTCCAGCGTGTTGGCGGATGGGTCTTCGAAGCGGATGAGTTCGTCGACGCGACGCTCGGCGAGCTCCTCCTCGCTGCCCTCCTTGTACGGGACACCGGCGCCGTCGAGCCGGTCGCGGATCTCCTGCAGCTCACCGGCACTGGCGGACTCCCAGCCGCTGACCAGCAACCGGTCCCGCTCCCCCGGCACGATCACCAACCGGGCGGGGAAGTCGTCCATCTTCAGGTACAAGGAGTTCGGGTCGGCGCCCTTCCCCTCGACCAGGCCGAGGATCTTGAGGCCGAACTCGCGCCACGCGGTCATGTCGGTGGCCTCTATCCGCATGTACCCCAACGACCGAATTCCCACGAGTCCTCCTCGCTCTTCGCGCGAGCGCTCATCGCCCGTTCGCTCCGCGCCTCGCTCGCTGGCCCTCGCTGCGATGCTCACTCACTAGTCCTCCTCGCTAAGGAAGTCCGTAGTCAGCCGGTTGAACTCGTCGAACTTCTCGAGCATCGCCCAGTGGCCACAGCCGCCGAAGACGTGCAGCTGCGCGCGCCTGATGAGCTTCAGCGCCACCAATGCGCCGTCGAGCGGGTTGACACGGTCCTCGCGCCCCCAGATCAGGAGCACGCGATGGCGCAGTTTGTATGCCTCGCGCCATAGCATGCCGTCCTCGAACATGTCGGGGTGCGCGAAGGAGGCGCCCATCGCGCCCATCGCTTGGAGCGCCGCCGGGTCGGCCGCGTACTGGAAACGCTCCTCGACCAGTTCGTCGGTGATCATCGACTGGTCGAACACGAGCGTGCGCAGGAAGTCGGCGAGCTTCTCCTTCGACGGGCCGGGCGGCGCCGCGAATTGATACAGCTTCTTGATCCCCTCGGTCGGGTCGGTGGCGAACACGTTCAACCCCAGCCCACCGGGCGCCATGAGCACCAGCCGGCCGGCTCGGTCCGGGTGCCGCAGTGCGAAGCGCACCGACGTCCCGCCGCCGAGCGAGTTGCCGACGAGGTGCGCGCTGGCGATGCGGAGCTCGTCGAGCAGCTGCGCGAGAGCCTCCGCGCTGAAGGTGAAGAACTGCGACGGCAGGTCGGTGGGCTTGTCCGAGCGGCCGAAGCCGGGTTGGTCGACGGCGAGGACGTGGAACCGGTGGGAGAGCACGGCGAGGTTGCGGCCGAAGTTGGACCACGCCGACGCGCCCGGCCCGCCGCCGTGCAGCAGCACCACTGTCTCGGCGCTCGGGTCACCCGCCTCGTGATAGTGGATCTTCAGCCCGCCCGGCAGGTCGGCGAACCGGCTGGTCGACTCCGCGGTCAGCCCGGCGGACTCCACGGTGGTCATCCCTGACCTCCTCGCGATGAATCCCGCATCCACCACGCCAGGGCGGGGTGAACTTGGGATTCATCCGCGCATACGGCGGACGTCAGAGCCATGCGTCCTGGACCTTGAGGCCGAGCTCGAACTGGCCGAACATGACCTGCGCCTTCTCCGGATCGTTGATGGCGTGCACCCGACCGGCGTGCGCGTCGCGCCAGAACCGCTGGATCGGGGTGCCCGCCTTCAGCGCACGGCCACCGGCACTCTCGAAGAGGCGGTCGACGGCCTGGATCGCCGCGCCGGTGGCGTTGACCTGGTCGCGACGCACCCGAACGCGCAGCGCCACGGGGATCTTCTCGCCGGCTTCGGCGAGCGCCAGCTCCTCGTTGATGTTGCGCTCGATGGCACCGACCGCCGCGTCGATCTTGCCGGCCGCCTCGGCGATGCGTAGCTGGTTGAACGAATCGTCGGACGCCTTGCCGCCCGTCGAGGCGCGCACCCGCTCGCGCGTCCAGCTCACGTACGCCTCGTAGGCGCCGGTGGCCATGCCGACCACGGGGACCGCGATCGAGCAGGAGAAGACCGAGGCGAACGGCAGCTTGTACAGCGGCGCGGTGTTGACCTGCTGCCCCGGGCAGACGCAGCGGCCGGTGTCCATGAAGCTCAGCGTGCGGTACTCGGGGACGAAGGCGTTCTCGACGATGATGTCGTTGCTTCCCGTACCGCGCAGGCCGATGGTGTCCCACACGTCGTCAATCTCGTAGTCGGCGCGGGGCAGCAGGAAGGTGCGGAAGTCGACCGGTACCCCCTCCTCGCCCATCACCAGCCCACCCAGGAAGATCCACCGCGCGTGGTCGCATCCCGAGGAGAAGCTCCACCGGCCGCTGAACGTGAAGCCCCCCTCGACCGCCTTGGCGCGCCCCATCGGCGCGTAGGACGAGGAGATGAGCGTCGTCGAGTCCTCGCCCCAGACCTCGCGCTGCGCGCGCTCGTCGAACAGGGCCAGCTGCCAGGGGTGGACGCCGAGGACCGACGAGACCCAGCCGGTGGAGCCGCACGCGCTGGAGATCAGCCGCACACCGCGGTAGAAGTCGACCGGCGAGGCCTCCCGGCCGCCGTGGCGCTTGGGCTGCAGCAGCCGGAAGAAGCCCGTCTCCTGTAGCGCCTTGACCGAGTCGTCCGGGATCCGCCGCAGGTCCTCGGTCTCCTGCGTGCGCTCACGCAGCGTCGGCAGCAGGTCGGTCACGGCGTCGAGAACGTCACCGGCACCGGGCTCGCTCATCGAATCCTCCCCATTTGGTCCAGTGGCCGCCTGGTCGGCACAGCACGAGACTAGAACAAGTTCTCGTCGCTGTCGAGGCTGGCCGGAAGCGTTGCAAGCCGCCGTTTCCGCGTTACTAGCCCGTGCGGCGCACTGGCGCGTACGGTGGCGTTTCTGTAACGTGTTCTCGTATTGGAGACGATCGCAGGGAGGCGACATGACGCACGCTGCCGAGGCAAGCGGTGAGCACGGCGTCCGCACCATCGACGCCGCGGCACCGCCGGAGCGCTTCGCCCGGGGCTGGCACTGCCTCGGCCTCGCCGACACGTTTCGCGACGGCAAGCCGCACGCGATCAACGCGTTCGGCACGAAGCTGGTGGTCTTCGCGGGTGCGGGCGGCGCGCTGAAGGTCCTCGACGCCTACTGCCGGCACATGGGCGGTGATCTCACCCAGGGCAGCCTCAAGGGCGACAACGTCGCCTGCCCGTTCCACGACTGGCGCTGGTCCGGTGAGGGGCGCTGCGTCGAGATCCCCTACGCCAAGCGCGTCCCGCTCCGCGCGCGCACGCGCGCCTGGACGGCGCTGGAGAAGAACGGTCAGCTGTTCGTCTGGAACGACCCGCAGGGCAACCCCCCGCCGCCGGAGCTCGAGCCGCCGGCCATCGCGGGCTTCGGCAGCGACGAGTGGAGCGACTGGGTCTGGAACACGATCGTGATCGAGGGCTCCAACTGCCGCGAGATCATCGACAACATGTCGGACATGGCGCACTTCTACTACATCCACTTCGCGTTCCCGACGTACTTCAAGAACATCTTCGAGGGGCACATCGCCACCCAGTACCTCGATTCGCGCGGGCGCCCGGACGTCGGCTCGGGGTCCAACTACTCCGGCGAGGACAACATGCTCCGCTCGGAGGCGTCGTACTTCGGCCCCTCCTACATGATCAATTACCTGTGGAACGACTTCCAGGGCACCACCGTGGAGTCGGTCCTGATCAACTGCCACTACCCGATCGACACCAACTCCTTCGTGCTGCAGTACGCCGTAATGGTCAAGAAGCTGCCCGGCGTGGACAGCGAGCTGGCGAACAAGATCGCGGGCAAGTTCTCCCGCAGCTTCAGCGTCGGATTCCTGCAGGACGTCGAGATCTGGAAGAACAAGACGCGTATCGAGAACCCGCTGCTCTGCGAGGAGGACGGGCCGCTCTACCAGTTGCGGCGGTGGTACGAGCAGTTCTACGTCGACGTCGAGGACATCACCGAGGACATGGTGCGGCGCTTCGAGTTCGAGATCGACACTGCGCACGCAGTGCAGGCGTGGGAGAAGGAAGTGCAGGAGAACCTCGCGCGCAGCAATGCCGATAGCGCCGAGAATGCCAGCGGCGCCGGGGCGACGGTGAGCAGCCCCGCCGGGGCACAGGCTGGGGCCGGGGTCGGCTAGCGATGCCGTCCACCGAGGTGCCCGCCCGCTGGTGGGCCCCGAGATCGGCCGAGCCGGACGCGCGGCAGGCCGAGACGGCGGCGGACAAGCGGCTGTATGTCGAAGCGGGGCTGGCGCCGGTCGAGTGCATCGAGTGCGGGAACCGGGTCCTGGTGAGGAAGAACAGCGTCAAGCACACCAGCGTGCAGTGGTCGACGGACTCGACGGGCTGCCCCGAGATCGCCGCGCAGGTGTCCGCGGGGGCGCACAGCGGGCAGATCCTCGGCTGCTCGATGCTGAAGACGAGCATCGACTGCGCGGTGCGGCACGGCGGGCTGGTGATCGGCGATGAGTGAGGCGCGCCGGCCCCCGCATTTCCAGGTGCGGGTGCGCGAGGTGATCGCGGAGACCGAGGACGCCTGCTCGGTGGTGCTCGACCCGCCGGAGGATGGCGCGGTGCATTTCGCGTACAAGCCAGGGCAGTTCCTGACCCTGCAGCTGCCGACCCCGGGCGGCCCGGTCGGGCGGTGCTACTCACTGTGCAGCTCACCGCACGTCGACGACGCGATGACGATCGCCGTCAAGCGCGTCAAGGACGGCATCGGGTCGAACTGGATCAACGACGCGCTGCGGCCCGGTCACGTACTGGAGTGCCTTCCGCCGGCGGGGGCCTTCACGCCACGGACATTCGACCAGGACTTCCTGCTTTTCGCGGGCGGCAGCGGCATCACGCCGGTGCTGTCGATCCTGAAGTCGGCGCTCGTCACCGGCACGGGCAACGTCGTGCTCGTCTACGCCAACCAGCACGAGAAGTCGGTGATCTTCGCCGCCGCGCTGCGGCGCCTGGCCGCCGAGCACCCGGAGCGGCTGCACGTCATCCACTGGCTGGAGTCGGTGCAGGGGCTGCCCAGCCACGCGCAGCTCAAGGCGCTCGCCGCCCCCTACACCTCGTACACCTCATTCGTGTGCGGCCCGAGCCCGTTCATGGAATCGGTCACCCACGTGCTGCGCGAGCTGCACGTGCCACCGTCGCGGATCCACATCGAGCGATTCCAGTCGCTGGCCGAGAACCCGTTCGACGCGGTGGCGCCAGTCGTGCCCGAGGCGACCGGGGGCGCCGTCGCGTCGCTCGAGGTCGAACTCGACGGCCAGACACACCAGTTCGACTGGCCTACCCAGACGAAGCTGCTGGACTTCCTGCTCGACAAGGGGCTCGACGCACCGTTCTCGTGCCGGCAGGGTGCCTGCTCCGCCTGCGCCTGCATCATCGGCGAGGGCGAGGTGAAGATGCTCAGGAACGAGATCCTCGACCAGGCCGACCTCGACGAGGGTTACGTGCTGGCCTGCCAGTCGGTGCCCATCAGTGAAACGGTGAGGATCCGCTACTCCTGACCCCGGCCGCGGGCAGAATGCAGCCATGCGGGTTGCCGTGCTTTCCGACACCCACGGGCCGCGCCACTGGAAGGCGTGCCCGCCCGGCGTTGCCGAGCACCTGCGCAGCGTCGACGCGATCCTGCATGCCGGCGACGTCTGCATTCCCGACGTCCTCGACGAGCTCTCGGCCTTCGCGCCGGTGCGCGTCGTGCGCGGCAACAACGACGGCCCGGACGTGGCCGCGTGGGGCGCGCCGGACCGGCTCGACTTCGAGCTGGACGCGCTGCCGATCGGAATGGTCCATGACAGCGGCCCCGCCGTCGGGCGAGGTGCGCGGCTGCGACGGATGTTTCCGCAGGCCCGCCTGGTCGTCTTCGGTCATTCGCACATCCCGCTCGACGAGGTGCACGGCCAGCTGCGGATCTTCAACCCCGGCTCCCCGACAGACCGGCGCCGCCAACCGCACGGCACGATGGGGCTGCTGGAGATCGACGCCGGTGACCTGATCTCGGCACGCATCGTCCCCGTGACGTGACGCCCCGATCGTGCGCGGTTTGCGCGGCCCAGGCACCGGAACCTGCACACGGTCGGCGTCAAGCCTGACCGATGCATCCGGTTGCGGACGGTTCAGGCGTTATCTGAGTCTGTCGGTGCCTGGCCGTAGGTGCAAGGATCGGACAAGCCGGACACTGTCTGGTGCCCGGCTTCCAGCCGGTCGGAGGTGGTGGTCCATGACGGACCCGCAGATCAGGAACCTCGAGCGTGACGGCGAGACTCGCACGTTCGCCGCGCACGGGCACGCCGTCCTCGGAAGCGCAGGTGGCCTCACCGTGCTGAGGGGGGAATTCGAGCCGGGCTGGCGCTGGTCCACGGACGTCGCGCCGATCGCCGGCACCAGCACCTGCCAGACGAGGCACCTCGGCTACATCACGTCCGGAACCATGCAGGTTCGGATGGACGACGGGAAGGAGATCACGATCCGCGCTGGCGACCTGTTCGACCTGCCGGCGGGGCACGACGCGTGGGTGGTCGGCGAGGAGAAGGTCGTCATGGTCGACTACTCGCCAGAGGCCACGCGTTACGCCAGCAGGGGCACGCAAGGCTCGGCGGGCGACGACGAGAACATGGCGCTCGTGCGGCGTGGTTACGCCGCGTTCAACGCCGGTGACATGGAGACCCTGCGATCGATCATGGCGCGCGACGTCGTGCACCATGTGCCGGGCACGAGCCAGGTTGCCGGGACGCACAAGGGCATCGACGCCGTGCTCGCGTACTACGGCAAGCTCGCCGAACTCACCGACGGGCAGGTACGCGCCGACCTGATCGACGTGCACAGCGACGGGCAGGCGCACGCGGTTGCGTACCACCAGTTCACCGCTACCCGCAACGGCGTGACCCGGATCAGCCGTGAATCGATCCTGTTCACGTTCCTCGGCGGAAAGGTCACCGATCTTCTCGAACTGCACTCGGACCTGGCCGGCGACGACGAGTTCTTCGCCTGACGCGCAATTCGCCTGACTGACAAGGGGATTCGGTCCGCCACGTCTAGGCGTGGCGGACCGTTCCGCGTCCAGGCCCGTCCACTCGGATCCCTATCCCTGGAATTGCAGCGAGACCGGACCCAGCGGCCCGAACTCGGCACGGAACGCGTCGCCGGGCCGCACGTCGATCGCGCGCGTGCAGGACCCCGGCAGGATGATGTGGCCGGCCTTCAGGCGCACGCCGAACGAGGCCACCTTGCGGGCCAGCCAGGCAACGGACGTCACGGGGTTGCCGAGGACCGAGTCGGAGCACCCCACCCCGACGACCTCGTCGTTACGCCAGAGCGTCACCGGGATGTCGCGCAGGTCGACGTCCGCCGGCTTCACCCGCGCGAGACCGAGCACGAAGCCCGCGGACGACGCGTTGTCCGCGATGGTGTCCGCGAGCCCGATCCGCCAATCGAGGATCCGGCTGTCGATGAGCTCGAGCGCCGCCGTCACCGCCTCGGTGGCAGCGAGGACGTCCTCCTCGGTACAGCCCACACCGGGCAGGTCCGCGCCCAGGATGAAGCCCACCTCCGGCTCGACGCGCGGCAAGAGGTACCGAGTGGCATCGGCGACGGTGTCCTCGGCCAGGGCCATGTCGCTCAGCAGGTGGCCGTAGTCCGGCTTGTCGACGCCCATCATCTTCTGCATCGCATCGGACGACAGCCCGACCTTGTGCCCGACGACTGTCGCGCCGGCGTCCAGGCGCAGCCCGATGTTGGCGAGCTGGATGCGGTACGAGTCGTCGACGTCGATGGCGGGATACCTCGCCTCGAGGGGCTCGATGGCGGTCCGCGAGCGCTCCGCCTCGCGCAGCGCGCGCGCCGCCGCACGGCGCTGCTCGCCTGACAACAAGACGGCCTCCGGGGGGGTGGGAAATCGACTAGAACCGGTTCTACACAGGATTCGGCGATTCTAGGCCACATCTGTAGCGTAGAGCCATCAGCTGACTATAACCTGTTCCACATGCTTCAGGACGAGTACGACGTCGTCGTGGTCGGCAGCGGGGCCGCCGGCATGACCGCGGCGATGGCCGCCGCGCACGCGGGGCTGCGCACAGTGGTGATCGAGAAGGCGCCGTGCTTCGGCGGCTCGACGGCCCGATCCGGGGGCGGTGTCTGGATCCCGAACAACGAGGCGCTGCGGGCCGACGGCGTGCGCGACACCCCTGAGGCGGCCCGCGACTACCTCTACAGCATCGTCGGCGACGTCGTCCCCGCCGAGCGCATCGACACCTATCTCGAGAGTGGCCCGGAGGCGCTCGCGTTCGTGCTGCGGAACAGCCCGCTGCGGATGCAATGGGTTCCGGACTACTCCGACTACTACCCCGAGGCGCCCGGTGGCCGGGTCGGCGGCCGCTCCGTCGAGCCGACCCCGTTCGACGGCAAGAGGCTCGGCCGCGAGCTGGCAAACCTCGAACCCGACTACGGCAAGGCGCCGCTGAACGTATCGGTCACCCAGGCCGACTACCGCTGGCTGAACCTGATCATGCGGCATCCACGCGGGCCGCTGCGCGTGCTGCGTGTCGGCCGCCGCTGGCTCTGGGCGATGCTCACCGGCAAGCGGCTGCTGGTGCGCGGCCAGGCGCTGGCCGCCGGCCTGCGGCTGGGGCTGCAGCGGGCCGGCGTACCGCTGCTGCTGAGCACCGCGCTCGTCGACCTGCAGAGCGAAGGGGGTGTGGTCACCGGCGTCGTCGTGCGGCAGGACGGCGCGACGCGGCTGCTGCACGCCCGGCACGGCGTGATCCTCGCGTCGGGCGGCTTCGAGCACAACGCCGAGATGCGCGAGAAGTACCAGCGCGCGCCGATCACCACCGAGTGGACGGTCGGCGCGGAGGCGAACACCGGTGACGGCATCCTCGCCGGCGCGAAGCTTGGTGCGGCCCTCGACCTCATGGACGATGCCTGGTGGGGGCCGACGATCCCACTCAGCGGCGGTCCGTGGTTCTGCCTGGCCGAGCGCACGCTGCCCGGCGGGATCATGGTCAACGACCGGGGCGAGCGCTTCATGAACGAGGCCGCACCGTACGTCGAGGCCGTGCACCGCATGTACGGCGGCGAGTACGGCCGCGGCGACGGCCCGCCGGAGAACATCCCCGCCTGGATGGTCATCGACCAGCGCTACCGCAACCGGTACGTCTTCGCCGGGCTCACGCCGCGGCAGAAGTTCCCCGGACGCTGGTACAAGGCCGGCGCCGTGATGAAGGGCGGCACCATCGCCGAACTCGCCGGAAAGATGGGCGTGCCCGCGGACACGCTGGCGGCCACCGTGCAGCGGTTCAACGGCTTCGCCCGCGCGGGCAGGGACGAGGACTTCGGCCGCGGCGAGAGCGGCTACGACCGCTACTACGGCGACCCGCGCGTCAAGCCCAACCCGAGCCTCGCGCCGGTCGAGCGGGGGCCGTTCTACGCGGTCACGATGGTGCCCGGCGATCTCGGCACCAAGGGCGGGTTGCGCACCGACGTCGCCGGCCGGGTACTGCGCGAGGACGCTTCGGTGATCGAAGGTCTGTATGCCGCCGGGAACACCAGTGCCCCGGTCATGGGGCACACCTACGCCGGGCCCGGCGCGACGATCGGACCCGCGATGGTCTTCGGCTACCTTGCGGCGGAGCACCTCGCCGTCAAGAATCAATCCTGACCGGGAGGTATGCAATGACGCACGACTCCGTTAGGCAGATCGACGCGGGCGCGCCACCGGCCCGGTTCGCGCGCGGCTGGCACTGTCTCGGCCTCGCCGAGGAGTTCAAGGACGGCAAACCGCACGCCATCACCGCGGTCGGCACCAAACGGGTGGTCTTCCAGAGCTCCGGCGGCGAACTGC
>JAVHVL010000651.1:0-3446 GCA_032160565.1 Pseudonocardiales bacterium
CGCCGATGATGTCGTCGGTGAAGACGCCACCCTCCTGCAGGTACTCGTTGTCCTTCTCCAGCGCGTTGAGCACCTCGCCGAGCGAGCCGGGCACCTGCGCGATCGCGGCAGCTTCGTCCGGCGGCAGTTCGTAGAGGTCCTTGTCGACCGGTGCCGGCGGCTCGATCTTGTTCTTGATGCCGTCGACGCCGGCAAGCAGCATCGCCGAGAACGCGAGGTACGGGTTGCACGACGGGTCCGGGATGCGGAACTCGATGCGCTTGGCCTTGGGGTTGCTACCGGTGATTGGCACCCGGATGCAGGCCGAGCGGTTGCCTGAGCTGTAGACCAGGTTGACCGGAGCCTCGAAGCCCGGCACCAGGCGGTGGTAGGAGTTCACCGTCGGGTTGGTGAACGCGAGCAGTGACGGCGCGTGGTGCAGCAAGCCGCCGATGTAGAAGCGCGCGGTGTCCGACAGCCCGGCGTAGCCCAGCTCGTCGTAGAACAGCGGCGAGCCGTCCTTCCACAGCGACTGGTGGCAGTGCATGCCCGACCCGTTGTCGCCGAACAGCGGCTTCGGCATGAACGTCGCCGTCTTGCCCGCGGCCCAGGCGACGTTCTTGATGATGTACTTGAACTTCAGCACGTCATCGGCCGCATGGGTCAGGGTGTTGAACTTGTAGTTGATCTCGGCCTGACCGGCAGTGCCCACCTCGTGGTGCGCCCGCTCGAGCTCGAGGCCGGCGTTGATCAGCGCCGTGCTCATCTGGTCGCGCAGGTCGGCGTAGTGGTCGACCGGCGGCAGCGGGAAGTACCCGCCCTTGTACCGCGTCTTGTAGCCGCGGTTGCCACCCTCCTCGACGCGGCCGGTGTTCCAGGCCCCCTCGATGGAGTCGATGTGGTAGTACCCCTCGTTCTGCGACGTCTGGAACCGCACGTCGTCGAAGACGTAGAACTCGGCCTCGGGGCCGAAGTACACGGTGTCCGCGATGCCGGTGGACTTGAGGTACGCCTCGGCCTTCGACGCCACCTGACGCGGGTCGCGGCCGTAGGGCTCGCCGGTGCGGGGCTCGACGATCGAGAAGCTGAGGTTGAGGGTCTTCGCGGCGCGGAACGGGTCGACGTAGGCCGTCGAGGGGTCCGGGATCAGCTTCATGTCGGACTTGTGGATCGCCGCGAAGCCGCGGATCGAGGAGCCGTCGAACATAACGCCCTCGGTGAAGAAGTCGTCGGTGACGCCGGCTGCCGGCACGTTGAAGTGCTGTTGCTGCCCGGGCAGGTCGGTGAAGCGGACGTCGACGAACTCGACCCCCTCGTCCTTGATGAAGCGCAGGAGCTCTTCAGAACTAGTGAACATCCGTCCTCCGTGAGCAGTGTTGTAGTGGCGAACCTAGGAAGGTGGGGTTGCCTGCCGGTATCCCGAAAGTTTCGACAGCGTTACGCGGGTGCAACGGACGCCGGGTCATGCCCGCACGACCGCGGTATCGGTCAATCTGTCATGCAGCCCACGCCCGTCGCGGTCCCAGATGACGGCGGGCAGCAGGAGCAGCAGCAGTACCGTGCGGGCGATCGCGCGGAACGGATCGATGGCCGCATGGCGGTCGACGCGCACCACTCGCAGGCCGAGCAGGTACATACCGAGAGTGCGGCCGGCAACGAGCATCCCCACGACGTAGTCGACAGCGAACGGGATAAGGCTCCACGAGCCGGGCAGGTGCCCGGCAGCGCCCGCGCCCCGCCCAGCCTGCACGAACAGGCCGGCCACCAGCGCCGAGGCCACCGCGTCGACGAGGAAGGCCCCGAGGCGTACGCCGGTCGTGGCGAGCGAACCGGGGCCGCGCTCCGGCAGCCCGAGCTGCTGGCCGCGGTAGGCCTGCGGCGCGGTCACCGCGGTGCTGTCCCGGCGGTCGGTGCTGTCCCGGCGGTCGGCGCCGCGGCGGTCGGCATCGTGCGGTGCGCTCACGACTTGCGGCGGACGGCACGCTGCACGTTGCGCATCTTGGCGCCCGGCGGCATCGGCCCCTGGGGTAGTTGGTTGCGCGCGCCGCCGAGCGCCGACAGTCGCTTGTCGAGTGCGTTCACCTGCTCCTTCGAGAGGTTGGTGGGGAGCTTGACCAGGTACCGGTTGAGCTTGCCAAGGCGCACCTCGCCATCGCCGGTGCCGACGATGATGTCGTAGATCGGCGTCTCGCCGGACAGCCGGGCCACCTTCTTCTTCTCCTGCGCGATCAGCCCGCGCACACGATGCTGCGCGCCCTCGCCGACGAGCACCACGCCCGGGCGACCGACGAGGCGGTGCACGGCATCGAGCTGGGTGGTGCCCGCGACGGCCTGGGTGAGGCGCCAGTCGCCGCGCAGCTGCTGCTGCAGCATCCAGCCCGCGGCGCCGGGCTGCCCCTCGGCCTGGGTGAACATCGACCGCTGCGCGCGCCGGCTGAACACGAACATGACGGCCAGCAGGGCGAGCATGAGGGCGATCGGGATGCCCAGGTACACCGAGCCGGTGATCAGGAAGACGATCAGGTACCCGATCGCCGCGCCGAGGACCCCGAACGCGATCAGGTATGGCAGGAACCGTGGGTCGTTCTGCCGGGTCAGGGTGAACGCCTGGCGGAGGTTGCGCAACGTCTCGCGGCGACGCTGGCGCTTCGCCGTCCTGGCCAGCTTCTTGTCGGCACGAGTGAGTTTGGCGGGCTTGCTGGGCCCGGCGGTCTTCGCCATGCCGCAAGGATAGATGTGCGCCGCAGCCCGAGCGGCGGCGCAGTGGCCGCCTGGGTGAGCGGCCGGATTTGCGGTATGCCGGTCGCTCCCGCATACTCTGCGGGCGGGTGAATTCTTTGTTAAGAGGATCTTTGATGGGACGACACCGTCCACCCTGCCCCGCACCCCGCCGCACTCCCTCCACCCGGCTACTTGCCGTCGGTCTTCTGCTCGGCGTCCTCGCCGCGTTGACGGCCACGCTGATCGGCACGGCGCCCGGAGCCTCAGCGACAACGCACCCCGGCGGCCGCCTCGACGGCGCCGGGCAGCGGGCGTCCGGCCTGATCTCGGTGCGGGGCTGGGCATTCGACCCGCTCCATCCGTCGGCGTCGGTCCAGGTCGACGTCGTCGTCGACGGGCACCTCGTCAAGCGCGTGCTGGCCGATGCCCCCCGTGGCGACGTGAACCGGGCGCTGCGCATCCACGGCCGGCACGGCTTCGTCGCGGCCATCGCGCATCAACCTCGCGCCAGGACCGTCAGCATCTACGCGCGCGCCGCGGTAGCGGGTCGCCCTGCCGCGCTCATCGCGGTTGCCTACCTGAACGGGTACCGCCCGCCGGCGGCCTCACCGGGAACCCGCGTGGTCAACGAGGCGAAGAAGTACGTCGGGAGATCGCCCTACGTCGACGGTGGGGTCACGCCGCGTGGCTTCGACTGCTCGGGTTACACCCAATACGTCTACGCGCACGAGGGCGTCCCGAAGCTG
>JAVHVL010000029.1:0-5617 GCA_032160565.1 Pseudonocardiales bacterium
GCTGCTGCCCAACGCCACGCTGAAGGTGTACTCCGGCGCGCCGCACGGTCTCAACGGTGACTACGAGCGCGAGTTCAACACCGACTTGCTGGCATTCCTCGCCGGCTAGGGCCCCAGGAGTTGCGGCACCGGGTCGAGCCGCGCTCATTGGGTTGGCCTGCTGGCCAGGACGACGTGGAGTTGGTTGCGGGTGCTGATGGCGAGTTTGGTGAAGATCTTGTTCAGGTGGTATTCGACGGTGCGGCGGCTCATGAACAGCTGGGCCGCGATTTCGGGGTTGGACAGGCCCTCGCCGGCGAGGCGGGCGATCTGGCTTTCTCGGGCGGTGAGCTGAGCGGGGGTATAGGCGGTGCGCTTGCGCACCCGCTCTCCGGTGGCATCCAGCTCGCGCGCGGCTCGTTCAGCGAACCCGCCGGCTCCCATGGACGCGAACATCTGATGTGCGGTGCGCAGCTGCTCGCGGGCGTCGGTGCGCCGGTTCTCGCGGCGTAGCCACTCGCCGTACACGAGGTGGGCACGGGCAAGGTGAACGGCGATACGGGTCCGTCCGAGCAGCACGATCGCGTCGCGGTAGAGCGGCTCGGCCGTCCGGCTGTCGGTCAGGAGCGCGCGGGAGCGGGCCTCGATGCCTAGCGCCCAGTCCGTGCCGCTGGCTTGTGTGCTGTGCGACAGCCGCTCCAGAGCGCCGTCTGCTTGTTCGGGCACCCCGCTTCGGGCCGCTGCCTCGATCAGCTCGATCGCCGCCAAGAACGGCCACACCTGCTCCTCCCGGTCCTCGGCGGCTCGCTGTGCTGCGGCCAGGGAGTCCTGGTAGCGACCGAGGCCGTTGTACAGGACCGCCATCGCCCAGGGCACGAAGTTCAGCCCCAATCCCTCCCCTCGACGGATCACATCCCTCGTGTTCGTCTCCGCCAGCTCGGAAGCCTCGTCCTCCTGGCCACGGAAGGCGGCGATCGCCAGGGGAACGTAGGGCGGGAGCGCGCCGCCGGTCGCCTCCGCGATCGACGCCGCTTCATCGCACAGCGAGTCGGCAGCGGCGAAGTGGCCTTCGTACAGCTGGAGTCCCGCGTATTGCTGCAGCGCGATGGGCAACACGGCCAGCGCGCCGGCATCCCGCGCGAGCTGGACCCCTCGTGTGGTGAGCTTGTGCCACGCCTCGTCGTCCCACAGGATCTGGGCGGACGGCCACACGATCCAGAGCCAGCGTTCCTCCTCCGCCCTGGAGATGCCCTCGCCGCAGAAGGCGCTCACCGCCCGCTTCAGCGTCGGCGCCGCGGCCGCGTGGCCCTCCGTGATCAGCAGCGCCAGGCCATCGAGCAGAAGATCGGCCGCACCCGGCCGCTGCGACGGCGGAGGCGCCGCTCGTACGGCCTCAGCTACCTCGCGCAGACCGCCGTCCGCCATGAACCGGCCGGCGTACTGCGCCGCGGAGAGCGCTTCGAGGTAGGTCTCGCGCGCAAGCCGGACATCGAGCGCTTCGAGTCGCCGTGCGGCCTTGAGCAGCAGCGGTGGAGCGTCGCTGCCGCGGCTGGACCCTACTGCGATCTGCCCCCGCAGCAGGTCGACCTGGGCGTGCTCGAGCTCCTCGAGCGGCCCCGCCTCCGCCAGGGCCAGCAGTCGCAACGCCGCATCGAACGCGCCGGCCTGGGCGGTGACCTGCGCCGCGGCCAGTCCGCGCTTCGCCCGCCGTGCCGGCTCGAGCGTCAGGGCGGCGGACCGTTCGAGGAACGCTGCCGCCGCGGCCAAGCCACCGCGCGCCTGCGCCCGGCCGGCCGAGCTCTCGAGCTCTGCCGCGATGTGCTCGTCGGGGCCGAGGGCGCCCTGTGCGAGGTGCCAGGCACGCCGATCCGGGTCGACCTGCGGATCGGTCGCCGCTGCGAGCGCGCGATGGACCTTCCGGCGTTCGAACGGTGCGGCCGACCGGTAGATCGCGGAGCGCACCAGGGGATGGCGAAACGTCACCCGCACGCCGAACTTCACCAACCCGACGGACTCGGCGGCATCTGCCGCCTCGACCCCGATCCCCAGCCGCGCGCCCGCCCGCGAGAGCAGGACGGAGTCGCCGAGCGGTTCGGCGGCGGCCAGCAGCAGCAGCCGCTGGGTGGTCTCAGGCAGCGCCGCGGTCTGCCGCAGGAAACTCTGCTCGATCCTGCCCGCGAGCGGCAGCGGGCCGGTGACGCCGAACCCGCCGGCCAGCTCCGCCGTCGTCGTCACCCCCCTGGGGAGCTCGAGCAGGGCCAGCGGGTTGCCGCCGCACTCGGCGATGATGCGGTCCCGGACTCGCTCATCCAGCCGTCCTGGGATGACCGAGGCCAGCAGGGCCCGGGCGTCCGCATCGGACAGCCCCTCCAGCGCCAGCTCGGCAACACCGGCGAGGTTGGCCGCCAAGACTGGATCGCGGGTGCCGACGACGATGGCGACGGATTCCGCGTCCAACCGGCAGGCCACAAAGGCCAGGGCCTGGGCCGAGGCCTGGTCCAACCACTGCGCATCATCGATGAGGCACAGCAGCGGCTGCTCCGCGGCCACCTCACCGAGCAGGCTCAGCACCGCAAGACCGACCAGGAACCGATCCGGCGCGTCGCCCGACCGCAGCCCGAACGCCACGCCCAGCGCCTCGCGCTGCGGACCGGGCAACACATCCAGGCGACCCAGCATCCGCCCGCACAGCTGGTGCAGCGCCGCGAACGGCAACTCCATCTCCGACTCGACACCCTCAGCGCGCGCCACCTGAAAGTCCCGCGCCGAATCGGCCGCGAACTTCAGCAGCGCGGTCTTGCCGATGCCCGCCTCGCCACGGACCACCAGCGCCCGGCTACGCCCCGCCCGCGCCTGCGCGAGCAGCCCATCAAGGGCGGCGCACTGCTCCTTGCGGCCCCACAGCGTCACGCGGATCCCTGCCCTCGTGCGCCCCCATCACGATCGTAGAACCGGCGCGACACCCCAGGACACCCCTCCGCGCCTCTCCGCAAGCTGCAAGGACTGGGGATCTCGCAGACGCGACCACGCCTCCCCAAGGCGCAGGGTTCAGCCAGGGACAGCCGACCACACCACCCGCCCCGGCGATAACCGCCACCAGAGGAGCACGCCATGCCGCTGATCACCGTCACGCTCGTCGAGGGAGCCTTCACCGAGAAGCAGAAACACGACCTGGCCGCCAGCCTCACCGACGTGATGGTCACCTTCGAAGGGTCCGAAGCCTTCCGCGAAGTCGTCTGGGTACTCATCGAAGAACTCCACCCCGATAGCTGGCACATCGGCGGACAGCCGTATTTCGGCCCGCCGTCCGTGATCGGCGCTCTCGGCCGCTCGAGAGCAGCGTACGAGGCGATCGACGGCACCCCGACCACCCGTGAGGACCTCGCCACCCAAGCCCCGGTGCGCCATTCATGACGCAACGTGGTGTGCCGGAAACGGCGACGCTCGACCGTCCGGAGACCGCTGCCTTCGCAGCTGGGATCCGTTGGGGTCTTGTGGAGTTCACGGATGCGAGCGGGGTTCGGTCATTCCTACGGTGAGTTCAGCACGCCGGGAGACGCGGAGGCGCAATCATGGCGATCGAGAAGCGGGATGACGAATCCCCTTACGGACGACCTTTGCGCGGAGTCGTTTCGGAGGTCCCAGCCGCGCGAGCCGATCTCACCTCGCCGATCGGTGCGGGAGACCCGGGCACTGACAACGCGACACTCTGCCATTGGCATCTGGTCGGCGGTTGCTGGCGGCCGTTGCACGAGCAGCTGAACGCGTTGAGCGACGCAGCCACCTGGGTACGGGCCTGGGCTCCTGAATCCTCGTCGGCACCAGGTATCGCCGAGCCGGTAGAGCTTGCCGACAAGCTCAGTGTCGCGTCGGTTCAATGTGGTCACGAGTTCGCCGCCGTGATCGTCTCAGGCGCACTGGACGGTATCGCCACCCGTCAGCTCCGGGCCTGCCTCCGCGGACTGATCGCTGGCGGGGTGCACAGCCTGCTGATCGACCTGTCCCAGGCGTCCGGGGCCGATGGGCGGCTGGGGCTCATGCTCGATCGCGCTGAAATGGCGCTGCGGGTACGACAGGGGCGGCTCGTCCTGCTCAACGTCCCACCCGGCATTCGGTCGTCTCTCGACGTCGGTCGCATTTCCCAATCGTTCGCAATCTGCGGGAGTGGCGTGGACGGGGCCGCCGTTTCGCGTGCACATCCACCCTTTGCGAGTTGACGAAGTCCGCACGAGAGCAGGACTTCACGAGAAGAAAGGCCAATCATGAAGGCACTATCTGAACGGCTCACCGATCTGGCTGCCCGGTCGAAGAAGACCGAGGACGTGGTAAATGCGGCGCGGGAGAAGAACCGCGCGAAGCTCGACAGCGAGCGGGACAAGTTGAAGACCTCGATCGCTGATCGCAACGCGAAAGCGCAGGAGCGCGCCGCGTCCGCCGAAGCCAAGCGGCAGGAGTGGTGGAGCGAGGCTCGCTCGTCCGTAGACGCGCGGTTCGCCACGATGCGCGCCGAGGCAGACGAGCGGCGCACCGAGAAGGACATCAAGAAGGCCGAGCGCCACGCTGAGCAGGCCGAGCAGGACGCCGCCGACGCGATCGACTGGGCGCTCTACGTCCTCGACCAGGCCGAGTACTCCGTTATCGATGCCGTCATCGCCCGCACCGACGCAGACGACCTGGCTCTGAACGGCTAGCGCCCGCGAATCTGCAACACCAACTGTCAAGCCGGCTGCGGTGCCGTCCGCTGGCCGGGGCGACGTATCGCGCCAGAAGTCTGCTGATCGGAGCGCTGCCATGAAGAGCCTCGCCTCACCCCTGATCTGGAGAGGGCTGCTCGCCATTCTCGTCGGAGTAATCGCCGTGGCGTGGCCCGGCATCACCATCGGCGCGTTCGTGATCCTGTTCGCCGTCTATGCGTTCCTCGCCGCGGGCACGGAAGCAGTGCGCGCGTTTCGATCGGAGACCGCCGGGCCGGTCGCCGGACGATTGGTGCTGTCGCTTCTCGACATCGCTGCCGGCGTCGTTGCACTCGCCTGGCCCGGCATCACCGCGCTCGCGCTCGCCCTTCTCGTTGCGGTGTGGGCGTTCACCATCGGTCTCTTCGAGTTGTTCCTCGCCTTCAGTGCCGGAGAGACCGCGGGTGAGCGGGCGCTGCTCGGGTTGACGGGCCTGATCTCGGTAGCGCTCGGTCTGGTATTCGCGATTCGGCCCGATGTCGCTGCCGTCACGATCGCTGAGGTGTACGGCCTGTTCAGCATCGTGGCCGGCATCTCGTCATTGGTGATAGGGGCAAATCTCCGCAGCGCCACGCCATCGCCTGTCGGCCGGTGAGCGAACAGCTCATGCGGACCGGGACCCTTGACGGATCGCTCGCGCTCATGCGTGGCAAATGGTGGGTGCTGCTCGTCACCGGATTGGTCTGGGTGTCGTTCTCGATCATCGTGTTCCGCTTCAATTTCACGACGGTGTCATCGATATCAATTCTCTTCGGGTTTGTCGTCGTTGCCGTAGCCGCGAACGAGGTAATGTTGGCGGCATTCACATACGGTGGGTGGCGCGCATTCCACATCTTGTTCACGGGAGTGTTCATCGTAATGGCGTTCCTCTCCTTCGTACGGCCCGGTAATACTTTCGGATCGCT
>JAVHVL010000038.1:0-6741 GCA_032160565.1 Pseudonocardiales bacterium
CCGTGGCTGATGTCGATGCCATCCTTCTTGCCATTGTGTCGATCCTCAATTAGTGCGATCGGGCTACAGAACGTAGTTTCCCACTCAGAACATGCTCGCCGCCGGGCCGCTGCTATGTCAATCTTGACCCGAGCCTATCCGCCTCATTACGCTCTGGAACACCGTTCTACATAACGAACACCGCGGAGATTGTGTGTCCAGCGAGGCCGTCGACGGAGCGGCATCAGCCGCATTGAACGGCGTCCGCGTCGTTTACCTGAGTGCGCTGGGGCCGGTCCCGTTTGCGGCCATGTTGCTGGCTGATCTGGGCGCCGACGTCATCCGGATCGACCGGGCGTCTGGGCCGATTGACGTAACGGGACTCGATCTGGCCGCCGACCCGCGAACTCGGGGACAGCGCGCTATCGGTCTCGACCTCAAGCGCGACGACGGGGTAGCCCTGGCCCGCCGGCTCACCGAACGGGCCGATGTGTTCGTCGAAGGCATGCGGCCCGGGGTCGCCGAGCGGATGGGCCTCGGGCCCGAGCCGCTGCGCGCCTCCAACCCCCGGCTGGTCTACGCCCGGATGACCGGTTGGGGTCAATCCGGACCGCTCGCGAACACGGTCGGCCACGACATCAACTACCTCGCCGCCGCCGGAGGCCTGCATCCCATCGGGCCGTCCGATCGTCCACCGGTCGTCCCGCTGAACCTGCTTGCCGACTTCGGCGGCGGCGGCGCTTACCTGGTGATGGGCATCCTCGCCGCCCTGTTGCAGCGCGCCTCGTCCGGCCGCGGTCAGCTGATCGACTGCGCCATGGTCGACGGCGTGGCGTCGTTGACGACGATGTTCCACGGCCTGCTCGCCGGCGGCACGTGGACCGACACCCGCGAGGCCAATCTGCTCGACGGGGCGGCGCCGTATTACCGAACGTACGTAACCTCCGATGATCGCTACGTTGCGGTCGGCGCGCTCGAAGCCAAGTTCTACGCCGAGCTGATGGACGGGCTGGGGCTCGATGCGGCGGAGTGGCCGCAGCAGGACCGATCGCTCTGGCCGCGCCAGCGTGACGTGATGGCTGAGGTATTCCGGGGCGATACCCGCGAGCATTGGGTATCAGTCTTCGCCGACCGCGAAGCCTGTGTCACGCCCGTCAACACGTTCGGCGAGGCGGCTGGTTCGGCCCATCTGCGCGCCCGGTCGACATTCGTCGAATGGGGCGGACTGGTCCAGCCGGCTCCGGCGCCGAGGCTGAGCGACTCGCCGCCGACCGCCCGACCACGTTCGGGCTGGTCGAGCCATACCGACGAAATCCTGCGCGAACTCGGAACCGACACCGACTCCATTTCCCGGCTACGCAATCAGGGGACCGTGTCGTGAGGATCAGCCGGTCAGCGCGCGATGATGGGTAGAACGAGCCGCGACGGATGCGAGCCGCCGTGGAAGATCCGGTTCACCGCCTGGATGAAGTCGGCCTCGGTCTCCTTGGCGATGATGCCGCCCGTGTTCGAATTGCGGTCGAAACGCGGGAAGTTGCTGCTGGACACCTCGAGCCGGATCTGGTGCCCCGCCTTGAAGACGTTCGACGTCGCCCACAGGTCGATCGTCAGCTCGTAGGTCCGGCCCCGCTCGAGTAGCTCGGCCTCGCGGGTCGAATTGCGGTATCGGGCGCGCAGGATGCCTTCGGTCAGGATCACGGCGCGACCGTCCGGGTGGACGTCGACCAAGGCGCCGGTGAAGTCGGTGTCGACGGCGGAGGAGCTGGCATGGAGGACGAGCGAGATCGGGCCGGTCACCTCGGTATCGGCCGCCAAAGGCGGTGAGCTGAAGCAGAGCACATCCGAGCGCCCCTCTATCTCACGGCGGTCCCGTGGGCCGCAGTTGGTCCCGAGGACCAATCCGGGCAGGAACGTCTGACCGCCGATCGAGGCCACCGGGTTGTGCGGGTCGTAGAGGTAGACGTCGGAGGCCTCGTCGGCCGGTGACTGCAGCACCAACTGCCCGTCGCCGGTGTTGCTGTTGGCGTGGCCGGCGCTATCCAGGTAGTACGCGGTGTATTGCGTGTCCGGTAGCGGCCAGTCCTGTTCGTTTCGCCACTGGTTCGCGCCCATGACGAAGATGCGCACCGGCGGCTCGTCGTCGAGCCCGTTCTCGATGCCGCGCAGATGCCGGTCGAAGAACCGGATCGTCTGGGCGGTCACGTCGGCGACCATGGCATTGGCTATCAGGCCGAACGAACCGGACGGGAACTCGCCCAGCGAGACGCCGTGCGCCCACGGTCCGATGACCAGCCGTGGCTTGCGCGCGGCGTCCGAGCCGCCACGCCGCTTGATTCCCTGGTAGTTCTCCAACGTTCCGGCCAGGAAGCAGTCATACCATCCGCCGACGTTCAGGCTCGGGACGGTGACGTCTTCGTAGCGCTCCCGCGGGGCAGTCTGCCGCCAGAACTCGTCGTCGGTCGCATGCTCCAGCCAATCGGCGAAGTATGGCGCGAACTGCTTGACGACCGGGATGTCGCCGAGCGAGGTGTGCTTGAACCAGCCCCAGATGTCGTCGTAGGTCTTGATGAGCTCAGCGGCCGCTTCTGGCGACGCCTCTCCGGCCTCAATCGCCCGGGCCGCCGCCGGCAGCGACAGGTGGAGCAACGTCCAGGTGAGCATGAAGCCGAGCTCGAAGGCGCCGCCTTGATAGGTCCAGCCCTCGTAATAACTGCTGGCGGTGATGTTCGGCGCGATCGCCTTGAGCGCCGGTGCATCTCCGGCCGCGACCATCCATTGAAGCGCTGCGGAGTAGGACGGGCCGACCATCGCGATGTCGCCGTTGCACCAGCTCCGTTCGGCGATCCACCGCAGCGTGTCTTCGCCGTCATTACGCTCGTCGAAGAAGGGATTGAATGTGCCACCTGAAGTGAAACGACCACGTGTGTCCTGGGCGACCAGGATGTAGCCGGCCCGCAGGAACTTCAAGGCGTCGATGGTGGTGACGGACATGTCCTTGTCGTACGGCGATCGCAGCAGGACGACGGGGTGTGGGTCGTCGTCAGCCTGGTAGACGTCGGTACCGAGTTCGACACCATCGCGCATGGCCACTTTGACGGTCTTGCGCACCTTGACGTCCATATCGCTCCTTGACTGCCGTCGGCCGATGACCTGCGGTGGATGGAGCAACGCAAGCGACGCGATTCAACCGGGACAGCCCTGCCTTGGCAATGCAGATATGGCGTGTCAACAAGGCGGCAGATATGGCGTGTCAAACAGACCAGGTTTGTCTGACTAGCCCCGTCCGAGCGCCCTTGACCGAATCGCACCGGACCTACAGGCTCACGGCACAACACTGACGGATGGAGCGCAAGGTGACGGGAAGGCTGGACGGAAAAGTCGCGATCGTCACGGGCGCGGCTCGCGGCATTGGCGAGGGGACGGTCCGTCGGTTTGCCGAAGAGGGCGCCCGCGTCGTCATCACCGACGTCCTCGAGGAGGAGGGCCGGGCGGTGGCGGCCGACCTCGGCGACGTCGCCATGTTCCACCGGCACGACGTCACCCAGGAAGGCGACTGGCAGGCGGTGGTCGCGGCCGCGACGGGCCAGTTCGGCGGCGTCGACGTGCTCATCAACAACGCCGGCATCTTTCGCAAGGCTGCCTTGGAGGTGCAGACCGTCGAAGGGTTCGACCAGGTCGTGGCGGTCAATTTGCGCGGCGTCTTCCTCGGAATGAAGACCGTTGCCGCACCCATGCGAGCCCGCGGCGGCGGCTCGATCGTCAATACCTCCTCCACCTCCGGCCTGACCGGCCTGGCCACGCAGGTGGCCTACGGCGCATCGAAATGGGGGGTTCGCGGCATCACGAAGGTCGCCGCAATCGAGCTGGGCGAGGACAAGATCCGGGTCAATTCGATTCACCCGGGCACCGTCGACACCCCGATGACCATGGGCGGTTCCAATCGCGGCAACAACCCGTTGCGGCGGATCGGGCTGCCGGTGGACATCGCGAACGTGCACCTGTTCCTGGCATCGGACGAGTCGAGCTGGATCACCGGCGCCGAGATCAATATCGACGGTGGTTCGGTGGCCGGTCGGGTCCTCGGCGAACCGACGAACGCGGCCCATAACGCCGGGAAGTCGTGATTCTCGGCATCGCTCGCGGACATGCAGTCTAGAGTCAGTACTCTCTTATCATTCAATCATTCTGCTTGAAGCCTCCCTCGCTCTTTTGGGGCTGCGACCGAAGGCACCACCGGACGAGGAGGCACTCCCATCAGCCCATCAACTTCCGTCACATCCCGTGACGTGGAAGTCGCCGGATTGTCGATTCGGCTCAACGAGAGTGGCTCAGGCGACCCGCTGTTCGTGCTGCACCACTCGACCGGGCCGCTGTGGACCCGTTTCAATGACGAGCTGGCCAGCTCCTACCACGTGATCGCACCAGACCTGCCCGGCTTCGGATCGTCGACCCGACCAGAGGACGCCCGCTCGCCGCGCGACCTGGCGATCTACATCAGCCAGCTGATCGATGTGATCGGCCTGGACCGCGTCCACCTGCTCGGCTTCGGTTTCGGTGGCTGGGTTGCCGCCGAGCTGGCCACGATGAACCAGCGCGCGTTGCACACGTTGACCCTCGTCGGGGCGGCCGGGGTGAAGCCGCGCGAGGGCTTCATCCACGATCCGCTCCTGGCGGGCTGGATCGACTACGCCCGGCTGGGCTTCAGCCAGCAGTCCAAGTTCGACGAGCTCTTCGGTAGTTCGCCGGCGCAGGAGATCCTCGACTTGTGGGACTACAGCCGAGAGATGACCGCACGGCTGACCTGGAAGCAGTGGATGTGGAACTTGTCGCTGCCACCGCTACTGCGCGGCATCCAGACGCCGACGCTGGTGGTCTGGGGGTCCGACGACGTCATCGTCCCGATCGACGGCGCCCACCAGTACCTCGAGCTGATCCCGAACAGCCGGCTGGAGACGATCCTCGGAGTCGGCCACGCGGTGGAGCTGGAAGACCCGGACGGGCTCTCCCTACTCGTCAAGGACTTTGCGATCCCGTGCACGACGGTCGCCCCGTCTGCCGCCACGGTGGGTTGAGGAGCACGTCATGTTCATTGGTTACTTCACCGAGCGTCCGTACCAGGATCCGGGCGCCGATTGGTACCAAGCAAACCGCCACGCGATGATGGATTTGACCTTGTCCAACGGGGTCATCGACCCGGACAAGCAGGCCCGACTCTTCGACCGGTACTTCGACGAGAAGGTCTACATCGAAGAGATGGGCTTCGATGGCGTGATGCTCAACTCCCACCACTCCACCCCGTTCTGCATGGGTGGTGGCCCGATGAACCTCGAGGCGGCGATCCTGGCCCGGATCACTGAGAAGCTGAAGATCATCTTGCTGGGCAACGTCCTGCCCATCTGGGACGACCCGCTGTGGCTGGTCGAAGAGCTCGGCATGATCGACGTGATCTCGCGTGGTCGGCTGGTCTCGGGTTGGGTGCGCGGCACCGGGCGGGAGAGCATCGCGCACAACGCGCAGTCGCCCTACAACTGGGAGCGGTTCCAGGAGGCCCACGACTTCATCCTCAAGGCCTGGACCGAGCCGGGTCCGTGGCGCTGGGAAGGCAAGCATTACCAGTACCGATACGTGAACCCCTGGGTCAGGCCGTACAGCCAGCCGCACCCGCGGATCTGGATGGCGGGCATCATGAGCAAGGCCACCATCGACTTTGCCGTGAAGCACCGGTACCCGTACGTCATGCTTGACAGCAAGCTCGAGCTGACCCAGCAGGTCTTCGACTACTACCGTTCACAGGCGCGGGAGAACGGCTACGAAGCCGGCACCCAGAACCTCGGCTACATGTTCAAGATCCACGTGGACGAGACCGAGGAGAGGGCCTATGAGACCGGGCGCAAGCTCATCGAGGGCTCGGGCAACCTGTTCCTCGACGGCAGCCAAAGCGACGCCAACCCATGGGCCCAAAACCTGCCCGGCATGAACCCCGGCAAGGCGACCGGTTACCTGCCCACCTCTCAGCACGTGCATGCGCGCAAGTCCCGGGGCATCAACCTCGAAGGTGAAGAAATCGACTTCGCCGACAAGGCGGCCGACACGCCCGAGGAGCACGAGTTCCGGCGCAAACAGATCTTCGACGGCCTGCTCGAGCGGCACGCGGTCATCGTCGGCACGCCAGAATCTGCGGCGAAGAAGGTCAAGCACATCCTGGAGGTGCTGCGGCCCGGCAACGTCATCTTCTGGCACGGCGACGGCGATTTCAGCCACGAGGACACGATGCGCGGCATCAAGCTGATGGGCGAGGAACTGCTGCCGGCGATTCGGGAAACCGGCGAGGAGCTCGGCCTGCTCTCCGCGTGGGAGGCCGACCCGGTCGGCACACCGGTCCAGCCGGCGGCGGATGCACGGCCAGCTGACCGAGTAAGCCAGACAAGCGTCCGAGACGCAACCAATCGGCGCTGAGCGCGACCCTCAGTCATTACTGGGCCTCCCTCGGTGATCTGAGTCGGGGGCGTCAGGGAGCGATTCCGAGCAGCAAGCCGTAGAACTTTCGAACCGCCTCCCGGTCGCACCGAGAAAACAGCCGCGCGATTCCCAGCGGCCTTTGGGATCGGGTCAACCGTCCGATCAAGAACAACCACCGCACTCGTCGGCGTCAGCCTCGCTCCGAACCCGGCAAGTACCTGCTGTCCGGACTGCTTCGATGCGGTCACTGCGGCAAGTCGATGTATGGCTCTCTCTACCGCCAAGAGCAAGGCCTACTACCGT
>JAVHVL010000066.1:0-11619 GCA_032160565.1 Pseudonocardiales bacterium
GCAGCGTGACGTCGTAGTGGCCCAGGCTGCGCGTCTGCTGACGCCGCCACGGATCGCGCGTGATGCCCTGGGCGCGCAGCAGCCGAAGCTGTGCGGCCGCCTCGTCCGACGCCGTCGTAACGACACCTCCCTCGCCCCCGGCCAGGCTCTTGGTTGCGTACAGCGAGAAGCATGTGAAGTCACCGATCGAGCCCACCTTGCGCTCTCCCACCGTCGTCTCGACCGCGTGGGCGGCGTCCTCCACGATCGTCAGGCCGCGGCCGCCCGCGATCCGCTCGATCGCGTCCATGTCGCACGGTCCGCCCGCGAAGTGCACCGGCAGCAGCGCGCGCGTGCGCTGCCCGATCGCGGCCTCCATCGCGGAGGGATCGACGTTCAGCGAGCCGGGATCGACGTCCGCGAACACCGGCCGCACCATTCCGAGCTGCATCGTCACTCCTCCCGTTGGGCCGGACGAGCCGCCCGGTAGCGGCGAATCAGTTCGTTCGTGGAGCTGTCGTGCGTGAGTTCGGGATCCTCGTCGGACGTGAGCTCGTCGGCGACCTTCTTGGCGAGCACCTTGCCCAGCTCGACGCCCCACTGGTCGAAGGAGTTCACGCTCCACACCGTCCCCTGTACGAACACGCTGTGCTCGTACAGCGCGACGAGCGTACCGAGCGCGAAGGGCGTGAGGCGATCGAGCAGCAACGTGTTGGTCGGGCGGTTGCCCTCGAACACCCGGTGCGGGACGAGCTGATCCGGCGTGCCCTCCGCGGCGACCTCCTCCGCCGTCTTGCCGAAGGCCAGCGCCTCCGTCTGCGCGAAGACGTTCGCCATCAGCAGGTCGTGGTGCGGGCCGAGGGGGTTGAGCGAATGGGTGAAGCCGATGAAGTCGGCCGGGACGATCACGGTGCCCTGGTGGAGGAGCTGGTAGAAGCTGTGCTGCCCGTTGGTGCCCGGCTCACCCCAATAGACCGGGCTGGTCGCGTAGTCCACCCGCTTGCCGTCCAGCGTGACGTGCTTGCCGTTGGACTCCATGGTCAGCTGCTGCAGGTAGGCCGGGAACCGCTTCAGGTACTGGTCGTAGGGCAGCACCGCCTGCGTCTGAGTACCGAAGAAGTCGGTGTACCAGACGGTCAACATGCCCAGCAGCACCGGCAGGTTCTGCTCGAGCGGCGCGGTACGGAAGTGCTCGTCCATCTCGTGGAACCCGGCGAGCATCTCGTCGAACGCGTTCGGCCCGATGGCGATCATGGTCGACAGCCCGATCGCGGAATCCATCGAGTACCGGCCGCCGACCCAGTCCCAGAAGCCGAACATGTTCATGACATCGATGCCGAACGCCTCGACTGCCTGCGCGTTCGTGGACACCGCCACGAAGTGCTTCGCGATCGCGGCCTTGTCGCCCAGCGCCTCGAGCACCCAGCCCCGGGCAGTCGCCGCGTTGGTCATCGTCTCGAGGGTGGTGAAGGTCTTGGACGAGACGATGAACAGCGTCTCTGCCGGATCCAGGTCGCGCGTCGCCTCCGCGAAGTCCGTGCCGTCGACGTTGGAGACGAACCGGAACGTCAGGTCACGGTCGCTGTAGTAGCGCAGGGCTTCGTAGGACATGACCGGTCCGAGATCGGATCCGCCGATGCCGATGTTGACGATGTTGCGGATCCGCCTGCCCGTGTGGCCGACCCACTGACCGCGTCGGACCCGGCTGGCGAACTCCCCCATGCGGCCGAGCACCTCGCGGACGGCGGACACGACGTCGATGCCGTCGACGGCGATGCGGGCGCCCTTCGGGGCTCGCAGGGCGACGTGCAGGACGGCGCGGTCCTCGGTGACGTTGATCTTCTCGCCCCTGAACATGGCGTCGATGCGCTCATGCAGGTTGGACTCCCGCGCCAGCTGGAGCAGCAGGCGCACCGTCTCGTCCGTCACCCGGTTCTTGGAGTAGTCGAGGTAGACGCCGGCTGCTTCGGCCGTGAGGCGCGTGCCGCGATCGGGGTCCTGCGCGAACAGCTCGCGCAGGTGCGTGTCGCGCAGCCGGGCGTGCTGATCGCTGAGTGCCGTCCACGCCGGTCGGTTGCGGAGCGGCTCGACAGGACGATCGGAGGTGTGCGGCATAGCGCCATCCCTACCAGACCCCCGTCGCGCCCCGCACGGCACGGGGCGCCTGACGAGCCAGATAACCTCGTGGAGTCCTTCAGCGGGTCGTCCGGCAACAGACAGGGGATTCAGACGTGAGTGGTGAGCGGCCTCGCCTGTCCGTCATCGGCACCGGCTATCTCGGCGCCACCCATGCGGTGTGCATGGTCGAGCTGGGCTTTGACGTGATCGGGCTCGACGTGGACGAGGCGAAGGTTGCCCGGCTGCGCGCGGGCGAGATCCCGTTCTTCGAGCCGGGGCTGCCGGAGCTGCTGACCAAGCACATCGACAGCGGCCGGCTGCGCTTCACGACCTCCTACGAGGAGGTGGCGGAGTTCGCCGACGTGCACTTCGTCTGCGTGGGCACGCCGCAGCGCAAGGGCGAGCTGGCCGCCGACATGACCTACGTCAACGCGGCATTCAGCGCGCTGGCACCACTCCTGACGCGCAAGGCGCTCGTCGTGGGCAAGTCCACCGTCCCCGCCGGCACGGCGGCGCGGATGGAGGCGCTGATGCTGCGCCTCGCGCCGTGCAAGGACGTCGAGCTGGCGTGGAACCCGGAATTCCTCCGCGAGGGGTACGCCGTGGAGGACACCCTGCGCCCCGACCGGCTGGTGTTCGGCGTGCACTCGGAGTGGGCCGAGCAGGCGATCCGTGCGGCCTTCGCGCCGGTGATCGAGGCGGGCACGCCCGTCGTGGTAACGGACTTCGCCACCGCCGAGCTCGTGAAGGTGGCCGCCAACTCCTTCCTCGCCACGAAGATCTCGTTCATCAACGCGATGGCCGAGGTGTGCGAGGTCACCGGCGCCGACGTCACCAAGCTCGCCGAGGCGATCGGCCACGATGCGCGGATTGGGCGGCGGTTCCTCAACGCCGGGCTCGGGTTCGGCGGCGGCTGCCTGCCCAAGGACATCCGTGCCTTCATCGCCCGCGCCGGCGAGCTCGGGGTCGACCAGGCCGTCGCGTTCCTCAACGAGGTCGACGAGATCAACATGCGCCGCCGGGCGCGCACCGTCGACATCGGCCTGGACCTCGTCGACGGCTCGTACCGCGGCACGCACGTGGCCGTGCTGGGCGCGGCATTCAAGCCCAACTCCGACGACATCCGCGACTCCCCCGCGCTGGATGTCGCCGCGTCGATCGGTCGCCGCGGCGGGACGGTGGTGATCTACGACCCGCAGGCCATGCACAACGCGCGGCGCGAGCACCCCGAGCTCACCTACGTGGATTCGCTGACGCAGGCGGTCACCGGCGCGGACGTGATCATGCTGCTGACCGAGTGGGACGAGTTCAGGTCCATGTCCCCCGAGACCATCGGGCACCTGGTGAGCCAGCGCAACATCGTGGACGGGCGCAACGTGCTCGACCCCGTCACCTGGCGCGCGGCCGGCTGGCTCTACCGCGCCCTCGGCCGCCCCTGAGCGCGGATGCACTACCTGGAGTTCCTGCGGCGGCTGCACGACCTGCTCGAGCCGGCTGCCTATCTCGAGATCGGGCTGCGCAACGGGGACAGCCTGGCTCTGTCGCGATGCCGGAGCGTCGGCATCGATCCGGCGTACAGCCTGACCGCGGAGCTCGACGGCGACTACACGGTCTTCCGGACGACGAGCGACGACTTCTTTGCGCGTCACGACCCACTGCGCGCCACCCGCGGCCTGCCGTTCGACCTCGCCTTCATCGACGGGCTGCACCTGTTCGAGTACTCGCTCCGGGACTTCATCCACGCCGAGCGATACTCGCGACCCGGGGGCGTCATCGTCTTCGACGACGTGCTGCCCCGTTCGTCCGACGAGGCCGCCCGTGAGCGGCACACAGACTTCTGGACCGGCGACGTCTACAAGATGGCCATGGTCCTGCGGCGGCATCGGCCGGAGCTGACCGTGCTGACCGTCGACACGGTGCCCACCGGCCTGCTCCTGGTGCTCGGCCTCGATCCGGCCAGCTCGGTGCTCACCGGGAAGTACGACGAGATCCTGGCCGAGTACCGGACGGCCGACCCGCAGCGCGTGCCGGCAGCGATCCTCGCCCGTGACGGCGTGCTGACTGCCGCCTCGGCCCTGGCCGCCGTCGCCGAGCGGCTTGCCACGACCCCACCGCCGGATGCGCTGCCCCCGCCGGATGCACTGCCCCCGCCGGATGGCGAGCCCGGCGCGGGCGTGACCGCGGCGCTGCTGGCCCACGACTTCCGCGCCGAGGAGGCCTCGATCCTGGAGAGCGCCGAGGGTGCCCTGCTGGTGCTTCCCGTGCCGGGCGTCCAGATCCCGCACGAAGTGGCCGGCGAGCTGCGGCTCGGCGCGTTGGCGGTGCCGGCCCGGTTGGTTCCCGGTGCGCCGGCTCGGCTGCAGGCCTGGGTCAGCGGGCTGCCCGGCGAGTACGCGCTGTCGGTCAGGTTCGGCGCGGCAGAGCGGAGCTGCGGCGTGCTGCTGTCCGTCGGCCCGGCCGGCGAGCTGAGCGTGGTCGCTTCTCCGCCCGTGCCGCCGGCGCCGCCCTCCGCACCGCAGGCTGCGAGCACCCAAGCGAGCGTCGCAACGCCGCCGTCCGTACCGCAGGCGCCGCCGTCCGTACCGCAGGTGCCGCCGTCCGTACCGCCACCTGCGAGCACCCAAGCGACCGTCGCAACGCCGCCGGCAACGCCGCCGGCAACGCCGCAGTGGCGGGCCGCTGCGCGCCGGGTTCCCGGGCTGCGCCCACTGGTGCGCGCACTGCGCCGCGGCCGCGGCTAGGAATGCAGTCACCACTCGATCGAGTGACGTATCCAGCACTCGAGAGACGGCTAAATATCCGTCTCTGATCATGGGGATCCGTCACCCGGTGCGAGGATCCGTCACTCGGCAGGTAGGTGCGGATCTGTTTGTGGATAACCGGGTCGGCGAGCACAGGCTGGGGCACGCTGGGCCGATGAACGCTGGGCCGATGAACGCTGGGCCGATGCGACCACTGCCGTCGGTACCCATTCTGCCGAGCGGCGGCCCGACGCCAGTTGATGTGGGTCGGCTCGCGGACGCCCTCGCCTCGGCCCCGTCCGACGCCGTCCTGAGCCATCGCAGTGCGGCCGCTGTCTGGGGACTCTGGACGCCGAAGTTCGACAGCGTCGAGCTCACCTCACCCGCGGGTGCTCGTGGCAGTCGATACACGACGTCCGTGCAGCAGCGCGCGGTGGTCGCGCATCGCCGCGTAATGGACACAGCCGATGTCACGACCCATCTCGGCCTCCCGGTGACGTCCATCGGCCGTACCTGGCTGGATCTCGCGGCCCTCCTGGACGTCCACGACCTCGTAGCGGCCGGCGACTCAGCGCTGCGGGCCGGCGCGTCAGCCACCGACCTTTCCGAACACGTGAGCCGGTCCCGGATGCTCCGGGGACTCGCTCGCGCGCGGGTCGCCGTCGGCCTGCTCGATGCCCGGTCGCGTTCCCGCCCGGAGTCACGAATCCGCTCGGCCCTGATCCTCGGCGGCCTGCCACGGCCAGGCGTCAATGAGGCCATCCACGACGAGCACGGCGGGTGGCTGGCCGAGCCCGACCTGCACTACGCCGAGGCCAAACTGGCGCTCGAGTACAACGGCGAGGAGCACGCCACCCTCGCGAGGATGCGCAAGGATTCGACTCGGCTGCTCGACCTTCAGCGCGAGGAGTGGGAGGTACGCACCTACACCGCGGTGCATGCGTTCCGACGGTTGGACGAGGTGGTGGACGACGTGTACCGCCTCTTGCTGCGCCGGGCGCCGCAACTGCTCACCCACACCCGCCTTGCCCGTCGAGTGACGTATTTGCAAGATCGGAGACGGCGAAATTTCCGTCTCTGATCATGGGGATCCGTCACCCGGTGCGGGGATCCGTCACTCGGTGCGAGGATCCGTCACCCGGTGCGAGGATCCGTCACCCGGTGCGAGGCGGGACTGCAGTTCGGCGTCCTTCACGGCGGCGGTCGCGGCGAGCACGTCCTGGAACACGGACATCCGCGCCGCCAGCGCGCCGTCCGACGCCGCCAGGATCCGCACGGCGAGCAGCCCCGCATTGCGCGCGCCGCCGATCGAGACGGTGGCCACCGGGACGCCTGCGGGCATCTGCACGATCGAGAGCAGCGAGTCCATCCCGTCGAGGTACTTCAGCGGCACCGGCACGCCGATCACCGGCAGCGTGGTCAGCGCGGCCACCATGCCGGGCAGGTGGGCCGCGCCACCGGCGCCGGCGATGATCACCTTCAGCCCACGCCCGGCCGCCTGCTGCGCGTAGTCGGCCATCCCCAACGGGGTGCGATGCGCGGAGACAACGCGCACCTCGTGCGGCACGTCGAACTCGCGCAGCGCATCGGCGGCCGCCGACATCACGCTCCAGTCGGAGTCGCTGCCCATGATCACGCCCACCTGCGCGCCGTCAGCCATGCCCGTCTCCGTTCGCCAGATAGTCCGCGGCAGCGCGGGCGCGGGCGCGCACCGTCTCGAGATCGGCGCCGAGAGCCGTGACGTGCCCGACCTTGCGGCCGGGGCGGAATCCCTTGCCGTACAGGTGGATCTTGACGTCCGGCCAGCGAGCCATGCAGTGATGCATGCGCTCGTCGATGCCCTTGGGCACGACGTCGTCCGGACCGGCGAGCAGGTTCGCCATGACCACTACCGGGGCGGTGATCGTCGTGGCGCCCAGCGGGTAGTCCAGCACGGCGCGCAGGTGCTGCTCGAACTGCGACGTCCGTGCCCCCTCGATCGTCCAGTGCGCCGAGTTGTGCGGGCGCATCGCGAGCTCGTTCACCAGAAGCTCGCCGTCCGTAGTCTCGAACAGCTCGACGGCCAGCACTCCGGTGACGTCGAGCGCCGCGGCGATCCGCAGCCCCAGCTGCTGTGCCGTTTGAGCCAGTTGGTCGGACAGGCCCGGCGCCGGCGCGATCACCTCGACACAGATCCCGTCGGCCTGCACGGTCTCGACCACCGGCCAGGCGGCGCCCTGCCCGAACGGCGAGCGGGCGACGTCCACCGCGAGCTCGCGAGCGATGGCTACCCGCTCCTCCGCGAGCAGGTCGGTGCCGGAGGACAGCAGCTCCTCGGCCGCGGCGAGGGAGTCGACGATCCACACCCCCTTGCCGTCGTAACCGCCCCGCGTCGCCTTCATCACCAGGGGCCAGCCGACGTGGTCGCCGAAGGCGGCAAGAGCCGCCGCGGGGTCGTTGGCGACGGAGAGGTCGGCCCAGCGGGGGCAGGCGACGCCGAGCTCGCCGAGCCGGGCCCGCATGGCCACCTTGTCCTGCGCGTACAGCAGGGCGTCAGCTCCGGGCTGCACCGAGACGCCGTCGGCGGCCAGCGCCGCGATGTGCGCGTTCGGGACGTGCTCGTGGTCGAACGTCACCACGTCGCAGCCCGATGCGAAGGCACGCAGGTCCGCGAGTGAGCGGTAGTCACCGACCACGACGTCGGCGCAGACGAGCGCGGCGCCGTCGTCGGGTGACTCGGCGAGCACCCGCAGCGACTGCCCCAGCGCTATGGCGGCTTGCTGCGTCATGCGGGCCAGCTGACCCGCGCCCACCATGCCGACGACGGGCAATCCGGTCCGGGCGTCCACGGCTGGAGCCTAGGTGATGGGGCCGGGGCACCGAACCGCGGCCGGTAGGCTGTCTGCTCATAATGGTTGCCCTGTCCGGTCCCTCTGCGCTGCGCGAGCACCTGCGCAGCTCGTGGCGCATCCTGCTCAAAGAGCTCACGGCGTTCGGGCTGGTCGGGATCATCGCCCTGGTCATCGACCTGGGGCTGTTCAAGTGGCTCGCCGCGGACGGCGCCCTCAAGGCGAAGTGCATCTCGACCGTGGTGTCCACGACGTTCGCCTACTTCGGCAACCGGTACTTCTCGTTCTCGCACCGCGCGCGCACCAGCCTCGGGCGCGAGACGGCGTTCTTCTTCGGCATAAACCTGGTGACGCTCGTCTTCTCCGAGCTGGTCATCGCGCTCTTCGTCTACCCGCTGCACCAGCCCCACGGCGGTGCGGTGGTCTTCGCGGTGAACCTGGCGACGATCGCCATCGGAACCATCTTTCGGTTCTGGTCCTACAAGCGGTTCGTCTTCCTGCACCCGGACAGGGTGCACGCCGCGCACATCAACCTGGACGTCGAGCTCGCGGAGTGACGGCGAACTCAGACCTGTCTTAGGGCATCTCCCAGGGCAGGTGTCCCAGGGCATGTACCTCAGGGCATGTACCTCAGGGCAGGTGCCTCAGTCGCCGCCGCCGATGTCCGTCTCGTACGCCTCGTAGACGAGGTCCGCGCCGCGCTGCCGGTGCCCCACCAGCCGGCCGAGCAGACCGATCACGCCGTCGCGTACCGCGTCGACATCCGACGGTGTCACGGGCGGTTCGGTGCCGGTAAGCACGGCCGCGATGTCGGCCGCGATGTACTCGTGCTCCTGAGCCAGGGCGGCCACCGCGTTGGCCAGCCGGAGGTCGCCGGCCAGGATCATCTGGTGCAGCCCGTCCGGGCCCTCGGTGACCTCGATGTGCTCGCGGAAGTCCTCGGCGATCCGGATGAGCGCCGCGTGGACCCGCTCGCCCCAGACGACCGCTCGCCCCGACGCCGGCGCAGCCAGGGCGTTCTCGAGGGCGTTGATCGACTCGCGCAGCTCGGCGCGGCGGCGGCGCAGGGCCGTCAGGTCTGCGGTGCGGACATCGGTGTGGGGTTCCATCGGTGCCTCCCGAGGTTCCGGCCAATGCTGCAGCCTGCGCCGGACCGCGTCCAGAGCCTGTCCGAATCACGCCCAAATCGGACAATGCGTGCCGGGTTCAGCCGTACGCGGGCTCGGCTCCGGTTGCGGCCGCCTCGTCCGCGGGTTCGGTGGTGGCCGCCGGAGCCGGGGCCGGCCGCAGCACAGTCAGTGCGACCAGGATCGCCGCGCCGACGAGGGCCGCCGCGATCCAGAACGCCAGGTGGTAGCCACCGGTCAGCGCCGCCGCCTCCGAGTGCCCGTCGGCCAGGAGCGAGGTGCTGCGGGACGCGGAGAGCGTGGCCAGCACGGCGAGCCCAAGCGCGCCACCCACCTGTGCGGTGGTGTTGACCAGCCCGGACGCCAGGCCGGCATCGCTCGGCGTCGCGCCGGACATCGCCAGCCCCATCAGTGCCGGGAAGGCCAGGCCGGCGCCGGAGCCGAGAAGAACCATGACCGGGAACACGTGCGCGATGTACTGACCGTCCACCGGCGCGAACGTGAAGACGACCAGGCCGGCGAGGATCAGCACGAGCCCAGGCACGAGGGTGGCCCGCGGTCCGAAGCGCATGATCAGCCGCTCGGAGTACCGCACCGACAGCGTGCCCATGATGATCGTGACCGGCAGGAAGGCCAGGCCGATCTCGAGGGCGTCGTAGTGCAGGATCCGTTCCAGGTAGAGCGAGCCGAGGAAGAAGATGCCGAACATGCCGGCGACGCTGAGCACCTGCACGGCGTTGGCGCCGGTGACATTGCGGGAGCGGAACATCCGTAGCGGCATCAGCGGGTTGGCGGCAATGGCCTCGCGGGCGACGAACCCGCCGAGCAGCACGAGGGACACGGCACCCAGAGCCAGCGTGCTGACGTCCGTCCAGCCGTACTCCGCGGCGGGCTTGACGATCGTGTAGACGCCCAGCACGAGAGCGGCGGTGATGAGCACCGCACCGGGGACGTCCGCGCCGTCGCGGAAGCCGATGCCCGTGTCCCTGTCCAGCCGGCGCAGCGCGAACAGGGCGGTGGCAACGCCGATCGGCAGGTTGATGAAGAAGATCCAGTGCCAGTTGATGGTCTGGGTCAGGATGCCGCCGGCCAGCAGCCCCACGGCTCCGCCGGCCGACGCGACGAACGCGTACATGCCGATGGCCTTCGCCTGCTCGCGCGGCTCGGGAAACATCGTGACGATCATGCCGAGGATGACTGCCGACGTCAGCGCGCCGCCCGCGCCCTGGAGGAAGCGGGCCGCGATGAGCAGTCCCTGGTTCTGCGCCACGCCGCACAGCAGCGAGGCGCCGGTGAACACCCCGAGCCCGGCGAGGAAGATGCTTCGCCGTCCGACCATGTCGCCGAGGCGGCCGGCGAGCAGCAGGAACCCGCCGAAGGCGATCAGATATGCGTTGACCACCCACGCCAGACTGGACGTGGAGAAGCCGAGATCGTCCTGGATCGACGGCAGCGCGACGTTCACTACCGTGGCGTCCAAGACGATCATCAGCATCCCGACGCAGAGGACATAGAGGGCGATCCAGCGCGAGCGCTCGCTCGGTGCGTGCAGTTGTCGACTCATGGTTGCAAACTAGCAGCAGCTAGTCCTAAAGAACAACCTTTAGTTTCGAAGCCAGGACTGGCAGGTATATAGTTCGAAGCATGCAGGGAAACCGCAGTTACGCGGACGGGTGCGGCGCCGCGCGGGCACTGGACATCGTGGGCGAGCGCTGGGCCCTGCTCGTGGTCCGGGAGCTGCTGCTCGGCCCGAAGCGCTTCACCGACCTGCGCGCCGGCCTGCCCGGCATCAGCCCGAACGTGCTGTCGCAGCGGCTGGACCACCTGGAGCGCTTCGCCGTGGTGCGGCGCCGCAAGCTGGCCCCGCCGGCCGGCTCCTGGGTCTACGAGCTCACCGACTGGGGTCGCGAGCTCGAGCAGGCCATCATCGCGCTGGGGCGCTGGGGTGCCCGCTCGCCGTTCCTGGGTGGGGAGGCCGCGCATCTGAGCGTCGACTCGATCGTCCTGTCGCTGCGGACGATGTTCGACGCCGCCGCCGCGAAGGGCGTCACCGGCAGCTACGAGCTGCGCTTCGGCGAGGAGCGCTTCCGCGCCGAGGTGACGGACGGGCAGTTCGAGATCGTCCGTGGCGAAGCCGGGCGGCCGGATGCCGCCATCGCCACGGACCCCGCTACCCTCGCCGCGCTGGTCTACGAGGACCTCGACCTGGCCGAGGCGGAGCGCGCCGGAGACGCCGCGGTCACGGGCGACGCGGCGGCGCTGCGGCAGTTCTTCACGCTCTTCACGCTCCCCGCGCCCGCGCCGGCCGACATCGCGGCGGGGTAAGGCGGGGTAAGGCCGGGGTAACCGGCGCCGCTTGACTAAGTCGAACGGGTGTTCGATCCTGGTGGGGTGCTCGACGTAGCGATCCGCAAGGCCGACGGGACCACCGCCGTCGATCTCGGCCGCTCCGGCGCGCCACCGCTGCCGGTCGCCCCGGCGCTCGCCCCGATCCTGCCCGACGGGCTGCGGCGCGGCAGCACGGTCAGCGTCACCGGCTCGCTGTCCCTCCTGCTGGCCCTGGTCGGTGCGGCCTCCGCCGAGGGTGCCTGGTGCGCGCTCGTCGGCTTCCCCCGGGTCAGTGCCGAGGCGGCGCACGAGTACGGCATCGAGCTGTCCCGGCTGGCCATCGTGCCTGCCCCCGGGGCGGGCTGGACCACCACGGTGGGGGCGCTGCTGGACGCCGTGGACATCGTGGCGGCCCGCCCGACCCGGATCACCCCCGGCGATGTGCGGCGCCTCGCGGCCCGCGCGCGCGGCCGGGACGCGGTGCTCGTGCCGTTCCTC
>JAVHVL010000062.1:0-6584 GCA_032160565.1 Pseudonocardiales bacterium
CTGGACGCCGGCCGGTACCTGATCTCCGTCCGCGCCGTCGATCACAAGATGTGGGGCGCGTACCTCAACCTGCCCGCCGACGCCGACGCGAACGGCAGTCTCACGAAGCGCATCGATCTCACCGAGCAGAGCGACGCTCACCCGTTGCCGCTGGGAAAGATCCGTGTCTTTGCATTCGAGGACAGTGCGTGGGCCAACGGCGCCCCCGACACCGAAGAGGGCGGCCTCGAGGGATTCGAGGCGACGCTCACCGAGCAGACCGGTAGCGATGTGACCGTCGACTACAACAACAACCCGCTCTGTGGCGGCAAGTGCTTGACCGGAAACGACGGATTCGTGACGGTGAACGGCCTCGGGCCGGCAACGTACTTCATCGAGGTGCGCCCGCCGGCCGGACCGTGCAACAGCGCCCCGGACAGCCAGTGGGTGCAGACGACGACGATCGACGGCGGGCTGAACCTCATCGCTCCTGTCGAGGAGGGCAGCGACGGGACCGGAGCACCTGGCGAGCAGTTGTGGGAGCCGACTCCCAACCGCACGTCGTACTGGTTTGGCTTCGTGTGCTCGCCACAGCAGTTCGCCGCGTCCGGCACCGGCGAGATTGTCGGCCAGGCCCGGAACTGGGTGGAGTGGGCGCCCTACACCACGGGCACGTTCACCGACCCAATCGCGAATCCGTACATCGCTCTCAGCGACAGCACAACCGACCGCACCGTGTACGTCGGACAGGGCGACGAAAACGGCAACTTCGACATCCAGAACGTCCCGACGGGCAGCTACAACATCGCCATCTGGGACGAGCAGCTGAGTTACATCACCCGCTTCAAGGCAGTCGACGTCGCGGCCGGCGAGACGGCGGACGTCAATGAGACCGGCGACGACGGCTCGCAGGGTGTTGGCGTCTCACGCTGGTTCGGCTGGCTCGATGGCCACGTGTACAAGGACGTGAACAACAACGGCCGGTACGACGAAGGTGTCGACGCGCCGATCGCCAATACCGACATGGACCAGCGGTGGCGCGACGGCTCCATCAAGGACTCGACATTCACCGACGCGCACGGCTACTACGAGTACCCGGCCGCCGAGGGCGGCTTCCTCGGGCGCTGGGCCATCAACGAGCAGGGCTTCGCCCGGTTCTCGGCACATCCCGGCCCGTCGGTCCACGACGAGATCACCGGTGACGTCATCCCGTCCTGCGCGGTCGACCCACCAGGGGTTCCGGCCAACCCGTGCGTCCCCACGGACCAGGGCGGCGGCCTGCTGACGAACCAGCTCCTGCTCGAGGGACACCGCGCCACGGTCGACTGGGGCAAGCGCGACTACCCCGCTGGAACGCCCGGCCAGATCGTTGGCGTGACCTACTTCGCCACGACCCGCAACGAGTTCGACGCACGATTCCAAGCGCACGAGGACTACGAGCCCGGGATCCCGGACGTCACCGTGCTGCTCGAGGCGTCTGGACCGGATGGGCTGCCCAACACCGATGACGACATCGTTGCGAACAAGTACGTGACCGATCACTGGCAGCAGCCGAACGCGAGCCAGGATCCACAAGCCGACGGGAACACGTTCACGCAGAGCTGCAATCCGCTGCGCGCGTTCGACGGCGCCGACGTGACCTCCCAGTTCAACCCCAGCATCGGGCCGAACTGCCTCGAGGTCCCGCTGACCGGTGAGCGCACCCGGGACGGCGCGTTCGACGGCGGGTACGCGTTCACCGACTACTGCCCGAACGGTTACGACCTGAGCGCCGACGACGGCACCTGCCTCGGCGGAACCGCCCCGGTCGCGCTGACCGCGGGCACCTACATCACGCAGGTCCTCATGCCGAAGGACAGCACCGACACGCGCGCCTGCAACACCGACCCTGCCGATCCGAACGTCAGCGTGGCCAAGGGATCCGTGCCCGGCGGCGGCAACGGCTGCCTGTTCCGGCCGGTCAAGGAAGAGGACGTCAACGTCGACCTCGGCGACCACTTCACGCCGGCGATCCCACCACCGCCGTGCACCGGTGACGACCACGTCATCGACCAGTCCACCCTCGTGACCCGCAGCAACTACTTCGGGGTCGCAGGCGCGCACCCGCCGCTCTGTGACAAGCGGCTCGTGGTACTGACCAATGGGCAGAACGCGAACGCCGACTTCAACATGATGACCAACTTCATCACCGACCCGAACGGTGAGAATCCCAGCGACAACCGGATAGGCGACGTGGCCGAGCCCGGTCGTCTCGTCGGCCAGGTGTTCAACGACATCTACTTCGAGCGCAACCCCGAATCGCCGTGGTACGGCGAGCCCGCCCCGATCGCCGGCGTTCCGATCGGGATCTACGCCCGCGTCGACACGGTGCCCAACGTGAACCTGCCGTACGACGCGAACAACTGGCGGCTGCTCAAGACGGTCACCACGAGTCCCGACGGCGGGTATGAGGCGCTCGTCCCGTCGACCCAGACGCTGAACTGCCCGATCCCGCAAGGGCCCTGCCCAGGCATGTACATCGTCGTCATTGACGACCCGGGCCCGAAGGGGCACGCCAACGCCAACTACGACCCGAACCTCATGACGATGAACATTCCGACGGAAGCGTGGCCGGGGCTCACCACGCAGCTCGACACGCCGACGACACCGATCGCCTCGACCGGCTGCCAGGACCCGACTGACCCGGCTCGCCCGGAGCTGCTGCAGGTGTCGCGTCCGTACGTCAACGCGGGCGACAGCGGCACCGCACGACGGATCACCATCCAGGGCGACTTCATCGGCACGGCCGGCCCGACCGGCGCGACCGGTGGGCACGTCAACCTCACTGACGCGAACGGCACCACCACACTGACCCGCGCGAACGGCGGCGTCGTGTCCTGGACACCGGGCAGCGGCAGCACTGCGGACTCCATCGTGATCCAGGTGCCGGCCATCAACACCTCGACGTTCCGGCCCGGTCCCAAGCAACTCGCGATCGTGACGTCGAACGCGAACGGCGGGGTGTCGTCCGTCAACGGCCTCACGCTGCACGTGCTCGGCGCGAACGGCTCCGGTGCGGGGGCCGTCAGGTACACGCCGTCGATCGTGGACGTCGCGGCGCCACCGCCGGCAGTGGGCGGCGACCCGCATGCGATTCAGAACGCGGTCGACGCCGCGGTGCAGAATGGGTTCGGCGAGTGGCCGATCCTCGTGCTCAAGCCGGGCGCATACAACGAGAACATCCTGCAGTGGAAGCCTGTCAAGCTGCAGGGCCGCGGCCCCGGCGGGATCATCGCTTCGCACGAGCTCCAGGAGCGCGCACCTGAGGACCCGCGCTTCAACATCGAGGGCAGCGTCATCGACGGCCGCTTCTTCCCGCAGAACGCGACGGCGTTCGACGCGACTGTCACAAGCCACGGCCCCTACGCCGGCGTGGACGCCACCCACCCGGTGATGCGCGGCGCGGACATCACGGTGGTGGCCAAGTCGAGCACGGCCTATGGCTCGGGCCTTGCAGCCGCGCGCATCGACGGTGTCGGCCTGCGGACGGGTCACGGTGACGGCGCCGGCGGTATCCAGCTGCAGGCGCACGCCAACGACATGCAACTCACCAACGACGTGCTCGAGAACAACAGCGGCGTCGTCGCAGGTGGTATCGGGGTCGGGCAACCGTACGACCACGCAAGCCACAACCGGAACGTCCGGATCGCGAACGATCGCCTGGTCGGCAACGGGACGCTGACGGACGCCGGCAACATTGGCATCTTCTACAACTCGGACGGGTATGAGATCGCGAACAGCGTCATATGCGCGGGCTTTAGCGTGACGTACGGCGCAGGTGTCTCGCACATCGGGTTTAGCCCGGGCGGGCGCATCCACGACAACCAGATCTATTACAACGCCTCGTTCGACGCCGGTGCCGGCGTAGCCATCGAGTCGGAGCTTCCGGTGGGCGGCGGTCTCGGCGCCGGGACGGGCTCGGTTGATCTCGACCGCAACCTGATCCAGAGCAACTACTCCGGAGACGACGGCGGCGGCATCTTCGTACTCGATTCTCTGACCGCGGCGATCAACATTCGCAACAACCAGATCGTCGACAACGGGGCAGCCGACCTCGGCGGCGCGGTTCTGCTCGACGACGCGTCAAACGTACGCATCGTTAACAACACGATCGCGAACAACGTGTCGACGGGATCGGCAGAGGACTCCGATGGCAACCCGCACGCGGCCGGCCTGGTCTCCGAGGCCAACGACCCGGCGTTCCAGGCGATGCTGCCCGCAGGCTCTCCGGACTTCTCCCGGCCGGCGGCCCTGTTCAACAACATCTTCTGGGACAACGAGGCGTTCCTGCTCGACCGGCCCGGACCCGGCGCGACCTTGGTCACCCAGGGATTCATCGACTTCGAGATCCACGGGACGACCAACAACGCCGACACGTTCACCCCGCGGTACTCGGACCTGACCAACGGCCAGATCCTCGGCCCGGACGGTGTTCAGCACGCGGTGCCGGGCGGCCAGGGCAACTTGATCGGCGTCGACCCGGGCTTCGTGAACCCGTTCACGCTGATCCTGACCGTGACCGGCTCGCGGCTGGACCCGCAGACCGCGGCGGTCTCGATCACCGGCGCCGACCCGCCGGTCGGGCTGACCGGCGACTACCACCTCACCGGCGCCTCGGCCCTGGTCGACCGTGGTGTGCGCTGCTCGAACACGCCGTTCCCGGCACCGGCCAGTGCCCTTGGCCCGTGCGCCGGCGGCGGCATCCAGGCACCGGTCGGCGTGCCGTCCGCGGCCAACCCCGGCGGCGGCGACTACGACAGCCAGTACCGACCGATGCTGCGCACCTTCAGGATCCGCACGCCATGGGATCTCGGCGCGGACGAGCTCCCCGGACTCCCGGTGCCGCTGCCATGAACCGCGGCGACGCAAGGTCCACCGGAGCCTCGAAGGAGGATGGGATGGAGATTCTCCAGCGTGGTCTCGGCCGCAGGGACTTCTTCAAGGCCGCGGGCCTAGGCGCAGTGGGGACGATTGCGGCGGGCAGCCTGGTGAGCGCCCTCGGGCGTGGCCTGCTGACCCCCGCGTCGGCCACCCCGAGCACGCTCGCGCTCGCCGCCACGGACGGATACATCAGCGTGCCCGGCCGGGAAGGCAACCCGCTCTACATCTTCGGGTTCATTCCCGTGAGCACGAGCCTCAGCATCAGTGAGTTGGTCTCGACGTACAAGGGGCATGCGCAGCACACCGCGCCGACGCTCGACTTCCTCCAGAACGACGACATCAAGATCACGCTGACCAACCTGGGGCTCGTGCAGCGGCCCGACCTGACCGACTCGCACACCATCCACTGGCACGGCTTCGACCTGCCATCGCCACTAAACGACGGCGTTCCCGAGGTGTCGGTGGCGGTTCCGATCGGCAAGCAGATCACGTACTTCTACCGCCCGCACCGCGAGGGCACCTACATGTACCACTGCCACTTCGAGGACGTCGAGCACGTGCAGATGGGCATGACCGGCATCGTGTTCGTGCGTCCCCTGCAGGACGGCACGTCACAGACGGTCGGCACCAAGACCTTCACCAGGTTCGCGTACAACGACGGGGACGGCTCGACCGGGTACGACCGGCACTTCGCCATCCTGCTGAACGAACTATGGCGTAACTTCCACGACGGCGACCGGGACATCCAGGAATCCATCGCCACTGACTACGACCCGCAGTGGTTCACGCTGAACGGTCGGGTCTACCCACAAACGGTGCTGCCGAATGACGACGCAGGCCTTCCGGCGGCCCAGCGGATCGCGACTCCGAACCCGAACTACGGCGACCAGGTCGACCACAGCCAGCCCAACTCGGCTCTCGTCCAGGTGAATCCCGGCGATCGGGTCCTGCTCCGGTTGGCCAACCTCGGCTATCAGCAGCACGCGATGCAGCTGCCGGGTATCCCGATGCACGTCATCGGCCAGGATGCCTCGCTGCTGCGCAACGGCACCGGACCCAGCGCGGTGGACACGTCGTACTGGACGGACACCTTGTACATCGGCCCCGGCGAGGCGCGAGACGTGCTCTTCGACGCCCCGGCGTACGCCGCCACTCGGGCGTCCGGCGCGGATGGCCAGGGCAGTTACAACGTCTACCAGTTCAAGAACCGCGACTGGCGAAGGCTCTCCAACTTCGGAGCGCCACCCGGCGCCGGCGGGATGATGACCGAAGTGCGGGTGTACCAGACCGCACTGCCCCCCCAGACCGTCGTGAGTCAGACCTATGTCTGAGCGGGCGACCGCGCGCCGCGGAAAGAAGGCCACGATGAGGCAGAGGACTCGGCGGCTCGGGGTAGTCGCCGTGCTCGCGGCCGGCGTAGCGCTGCCGGCGTCCTGGCACGCCGATGCGCTGCCCGCGAACGCGCCGAAGATCGGGATGGTCTGCACGCCGGGCGCGGTGTCCGGTACGACGCACACCTTCAAGCTGCTGGCCAACACCGGCTACATCGACACCCCTGACGGCAACAGCGTCTTCATGTGGAGTTACGCCAACAACGAAGCGCCGGACAGCGGTCACTTCCAGAGTCCGGGCCCGGTGCTGTGCGTGACGCAGGGCGAGACCGTCGTCGTGGAGCTGACCAACCA
>JAVHVL010000083.1:0-2831 GCA_032160565.1 Pseudonocardiales bacterium
CCGTGCAGGACGAGCGCCTCGCCCAGCAGCCCCGCCGATTCATCGATCGCACCGGCGCGCAGCAGCACGGTCGCCAGCGCGCACGCCGAGACCGCGATTGCCCACTCGTAGTCCAGCGAGCGGAACACCCCGAGCGCGTCCCGTAGCAGCGACTCGGCTTCGACCGGGTCCCCCAGCTCGCTCGCCAGCAGCCCGAGGTCGTGCGCCGCCCACGCCGTACCGCGGGCATTCCCGAACCGCTCGTAGATCGACCTGGCCGCCGCGTACCGTGCCGCGGCCTCTTCCGAGTGTCCTCGACCGCGCGCGACGTGACCGAGGAAGGCACTGACGAGAGCGAGCCGACGCTGGTCGTCACTCGCCACGCCGACCGTCGCCGACCGCAGCAGGTTCGCCTCGGCAGTGTCGAGGTCGCCGAGCCCGAGGGCGACGATCCCCGCTGCGATCAACGCTGCGGCGCGGGCCTCCTGCGACGATCGCGGGTCGGCCACCGCGGCGGCCACGACATCGATCAGGCCGGCGGCGTCGGCCAGCGAACCGCGCGTGTACCAGAACCAGCCCAGCGCCGTGACCAGCCAGAGGGTCTCGTCGACGTCCGGACCGCCGCGGCTGTTGGCGAACGCCGTCAGCAGGTCGCCCCGCAGGAAGCCCAGATGTGGCCACGTGGCGGTCTCGTCGTTCGTGCCGACCGTCGCCTCCCACTGACGTGCCGCGGCGGCGAAGTACCGCGCGTGCCGCACGCGGGTGTCAGCGACCTCGTCGCGCAGCTCCAGCTGTTCGGCGGCGAACTCGCGCAGGCTCACGAGCATGCTGAACCGCGCGTCGCCGTCCTCATTCGCGACGCGGCGGATCAGGCTCTTGTCGAGCAGGGACTCGATGGCGTCGACGACGCCGCCGGCCGCCCCGTCGCCGCACACAGCTTCCGCGGCGGCCATCGTCCAGTCCGCCACGAAGATCGACACTCGGCGGAAGACCGCACGTTCGGCCTCCGGCAGCAGGTCATGGCTCCACGTCAGGGCTGCGCGCAGGTCGCGGTGCCGCCCCGGCGAATCGCGCGAGCCGCCGGTCAGGAGCGTCATCCTGTGCTCCAGCCGGAACGCCAGCTCGCTCGGGGTGAAGACGCGCAGCCGGGCCGCGGCGAGCTCGATCGCCAGCGGCAGGCCGTCGAGACGGACACACACGTCGGCGAGGGAGCGCGCGGTACGGCCGCTCAGCGTGACGTGCCCCGGAGCTCGCGCGAGCAGCAGCCTGATCGCGGGGTTGTCTCGCAGCCGGTCGAGATCGCCCACCTCGGCCTCCGACGGCATGGGCAGCGGCGGGACGGGGAACTCATGCTCGGCAGCGAGGTGCAGCCGCTCCCGGCTCGTGGCGAGGATGCGCAGGCGCGGAGTCGACGCAAGCAGGGCACCGAGCTCCGGCACGGCGTCCAGCAGGTGCTCGCAGTTGTCCAGGACGATCAGCACATCGCGCTCCGCCACGGCCGCCACGAGCGTGGCGAGTGCGGGCTCCGCCGCCGACCTGCCGACACCCAGCGCCCGGGCCACCTCCGCGATCACGAACCGCGCCTCGTGAATCGGAGCGAGGTCCACCCATACCGCTCCGTCGGCGAACCGATCGGCCACCGCGGCGGCGGCAGCCAGCGCGAGGCGACTCTTGCCGACTCCCGGCGGCCCGGTGACCGTGACCAGCCGCGCGCCGGACGCGGTCACGGCCTCGGTCAGGTCCGCCAGTTCGACGGCGCGGCCGATGAGGGGCGTGGGAGGAGCCGGGAGTGTCCTCGCCGTGAGCACAGTCAGATCGTAGGAGCGCATTGACTCCGCGGCGCCCTTTCCGATCGCGGGCCTTGTCGGCGGTAGCTTCCTCGAATGGCCCGTACGACACCGTCCACGAACGTCGACGGCGACGCTTCCGCCCACCACGGCGCGGAGGAGCGGGCAGGCTACCGGCGATCGGCACGATCGCCGCGCGGCGAGGCCAGGCGCCGGGAACTGCTCGATCGGGTCACCGACGACCTCGCGGTCAACGGCCTCGTCGACTTCTCGCTTCGGCGCGCCGCGCGGGCGGCCGGCACCACGCACAAGGTGCTGCTCTACCACTTCGACGGAGCCGACGACCTGCTCGCGCAGGCGATCTTCCAGCTGCGCGAGAGGCGCATCGGCAGTGCGCTGGGCGCCGCCACCCGGGGTGCGGCCGGCCGGACGCTCGCGACGCGGGTCCGCGCGGTGTGGCCCGCGCTCGTCGGCGAGGAGTCGCGGGTGCTCGATCAAGCCATCGGACTGATGATGTACGACTCCGCGCGCTATGCCGATCTCGGGCGGGGGGCGTCGCAGCAGTACCTGCCGGCGCTGCTGTCCCTCTGCCCGGAGCACTGGTCCGACCGCCGCAAGCTCGAGGTGGCGGAGATGATCCTGGCGGTCCTGCGCGGTTTCCTCATCGACCGGCTTACCAGCGAGGACACGGCGGGCGTCGAGGCCGGCTTCGAGGCCCTGGGCAACCTCGCGCTCGCGCTGACCACCAGCGCTGCCTCGCTCCTGTTCGACCCCAACGAACGCGGCCCCGAAACACCCAGCCTCCGGCTGCGCCTGGAAGCGCTCGACCAACTCGAGCCCGACGAACAAGCCAACGTCCTAGCCATGATCGAAGGCGCACTGCTGCGACACCAAGTCCGCCAGGTCGGCGTCACTCAACCGACCGCGAGTTAGACCGCGTCACCGTCAGCGGCTGCGGTCGTGGCGATGAAGCTGGACGGCACATAGTCGGCCAGCCAGACCAGGTCGTTTCCTCGCCAGAATCGAGCGCCAGCGGCCTGGGCTCGTTCGGCTTCAACGACCAGG
>JAVHVL010000075.1:0-4759 GCA_032160565.1 Pseudonocardiales bacterium
CGCTTCAGCCACGCCATCGTCGCCGTCGGCATCGCTCCCAACACCGAGAATATCGGGCTCGAGGCGCTCGGCGTGAAGACGACCAAAGGCCACATCGACACCGACCCGATGTGCCGCACCAACGTGCCCGGCATCTGGGCGATCGGCGACGTCACCGCCCCGCCGTGGCTCGCCCACAAGGCCAGCCACGAAGGCGTGACCGCGGCCGAGGCGATTGCGCAGGAGCTGGGGAACAAGGATGCGCACCCGCACGCCACCGACCCCAAAAACATACCGGCCTGCACCTATTGCCGCCCGCAGGTCGCCAGCGTCGGCCTGTCGGAAGCCGCCGCGAAGGAGAAGGGCTACGAGGTCAAGGTCGGCAAGTTCCCAGCGATCGGCAATGGCAAGGCGATCGCGCTCGGCGAGGTCGAGGGCTTCGTGAAGACCGTGTTCGACGCCAAGACCGGTGAATTGCTTGGCGCGCACATGATCGGCGCCGAGGTCACCGAGCTGATCCAGGGCTATACCATCGGCAAGACCGCGGAGCTGGTCGAAACGGACTTCATCCAGACCGTCTTCCCGCACCCGACCTTGTCCGAGATGATGCACGAGAGCGTCCTTGCGGCGTTCGGACGGGTGATTCACATTTGAGCGCGCACACCACCAGCACGCGGACCTTGGTCATCGCGCTCCTCGCCAACCTCGGCATCGCGGTGTCGAAATTTGGCGCCGCCGCGATCACCGGCTCGTCGGCGATGCTGACCGAGGGCGTTCACAGTGTCGTCGATTGCACCAACCAGCTGCTGCTGATGTGGGGCCGGCACGCGTCGAAGCGACCGGCCGATGCGCTGCACCCGTTCGGTTACGGCCGCGAGCTCTATTTCTGGAGCTTCGTTGTCGCGGTCATGGTTTTCGCGTTGGGCGCCGGCGTGTCGATCTACGAGGGCGTCCTCCACATCGCCAACCCCGAAGAGGCGGTGTCGCCTTATGTCGCTTATGCGGTGCTGCTGATCGCCTTCTTCCTCGAAGGCTGGTCGACCCTCGAAGCCTATCGCGACTTCAACAAGGCGAGGGGCGCGCTCAGCTGGTGGCAGGCGATCCGCCGCTCGAAGGATCCGCCCTCGTTCATCGTGCTGCTCGAAAATGGCGCGGCCATGGCCGGCATCATCGCCGCCGCGGTCGGGCTGATGCTGTCGCAGCTTACCAACGACCCATTCTACGATGGTGCGCCCGGTTGCCGCAGCTGCTCGCGGAGGCCGGGTTCGACCGGCTGCTCGCCCCGCCCGTCTCCCCGACGGCGCTCGCCGAGCTGGGCGCCCATCGCGTGGGCGCGGGCGAGCTGGTGTCGCGGCTGTTCGGCGTCGAGCGCCCGCCGTCGTGGTGGCGCGCGGTGTACGCGGAGCTGGAGCCGCTCGCGGAGACCGTCCCGGGCCTGCTCGACGACCTGCGCGCCCTGCCCGTCCCGCTCGCCGGCGGCCGCACCGCGTCCGGCCCGGCCACGGTCCTGTTGCCCGACCCGGCCGCCAGGACGCGTCGGCTCGCGGAGCTGGGTCTGCCGGGGCTGCACATCGCCGACCCCGACGCCGTCCATCCGCTGCTGCGCCGCCTGGGGGCCACCGACGCCGACGCGTCCGCGCTGCTGGAGCATCCCGCGCTCGCCGAGGCCGTCGACCGCTCGCTGGACGACGCCGACGCCGGCCTGGACATGGAGCCCCTCGCCACGGCCGTCCTGGCGCTCGTGGAGGAGATGGGCAGCGCACCGGCCGCCCTCGCCGCCCTGGCACTGCCCGACGACGAGGGTCGCCCGTCCCGCGCCGACGAGCTGGTGCTCCCCGACGCCATGATCCGTCCGCTCCTGGCCGACGACGTCCCGCTCGGGGTGCTCGACGCGTCCTGGGCGCAGCGCTACCCACGGGGGTCGCTCACCGCGCTGGGCGTGCTGGACGGGTTCGCGCTCGTCGTCGACGAGGAGCCGGTGGCACCCGAGCACGACCTCGACGACGAGGAACGCTGGTGGGACGCCCTCGACACGCCGCCCGCCCGGCTCGTCGCGGTGCGCGACCTCGACCTCGTCGACGACGACGCCTGGCCCGCGGCCCTCGCACTGCTGGCCTCGGACCGCGACACCCGCGCCGCGGTGACCGCCTCCGGCTCGTACACGGCCTGGTGGCTGGCCCGCCACGCCCGCCTCGGCGGCCGGCGCCCCGGCCACTGGCGCGTGCCCTCGGCGGACGCCCTGGCGCCCCTCTACGACGAGGTCCCCGCGAGTCGACACGAACCGCCGCGCGAGTCGACACCGGATGGTGCGCGAGTCGACACGGATCGGCGACCGAGTCCGACGATCGACGAGGCCTTCCTCGTCGCCGTCGGGGTGCGGGCCGACCTGCGCATCACCGACGCCGCGGCGGCCGACGACCTGCTCGCCCGTCTCGCCGACCCCGCCCGGCATCCCGACGCGGCCCTGGTCTCCGACGCCCACGTGGCGCTCGCCGACGCGGTGGCGGCCGGCCGCGTCGAGGCTGCCGACCTCGACCTCCCCGAGCACGTCCGCGCGATCGACGGCAGCGTCGTGCACGTCGACGTCGCGATGGTGCTCGACGCTCCCTGGCCCGCCGCTGTGCTGCCGCCGGGCGAGCTCGTGATCGGCGGCGACGCGAGCGCGCTGGCCGAGCTGCTCGACCTCCCGCCCGCCACGGACGTGGTGGCGGGCGACGTCGAGGGCGACGGCGTCGCCACCGACTGGTCGGCGATCGGTGAGGTCGTGGTGGCGTGCCACACGTTGGGCATCGCGGTGCCGCCCGGCGGCCTGCTTCTCCACGACGAGCTGTGGGTGACCGTCCGGCGGCCCCTGAGCGGCCGTTTCCGCGTGCCGACCTGGATGGATGCGCAAGGCCGGTGGCATGCCGAGGACCCCCTCCGCGCCCTGCTGGGGCTGCTCGCCACCGAGGAGTTTGACGCGTGAAGTACCCCTCGCGCGTGCTAGACAGAGGCGTGCGTGTCAATGGCAACGGAGCATTGCGGAGCATCCCGGGACGGGTCTGCGTGCTGTCCGTGCACACCTCCCCGCTCGAGCAGCCGGGCACCGGCGACGCAGGCGGCATGAACGTCTACATCGTCCAGACCGCCCGGCGGATGGCCCAGCGGGGCGTGGAGGTCGAGATCTTCACCCGCGCCACGTCGTCGGAGCTGCCGCCCGTGGCCGAACTGGAGCCCGGCGTGCTGGTGCGCCACGTGGCCGCAGGCCCGTTCGAGGGGCTGGGGAAGAACGACCTTCCCAGCCAGCTCTGCGCGTTCACCGCAGGAGTCCTGCGCACCGAGGCGCGCCACGAGCCCGGCTACTACGACGTGGTGCACTCCCATTACTGGCTCTCCGGTCAGGTCGGATGGCTCGCCCGCGACCGCTGGGGCGTGCCGCTCGTGCACAGCGCCCACACGCTCGCGCGCGTGAAGAACTCCGCGCTCGCGGCCGGCGACACCCCGGAGCCGATGGTCCGCGTGATCGGCGAGGACCAGGTGGTGGCCGAGGCCGACCGCCTCATCGCCAACACCGACGAGGAGGCCCGCCAGCTCGTCGAGCTCTGCAGCGCGGACCCGCGCCGCACCGCCACCATCCCCCCCGGCGTCGACCTGGAGCGGTTCGTCCCCGGCGACCGGGGCGCCGCCCGCCGCGCACTGGGCCTCCCCCCGGACGCTGTGGTGCTCGCCTTCGTCGGGCGCATCCAGCCGCTCAAGGCCCCCGACGTGCTGCTCCGCGCCGCGGCCGAGATGCTCGACCGCGCTGCGGCGAACGGCGATGGCACACTGCGGTCCCGGCTCGTGGTGCTCGTCGCCGGCGGGCCGTCCGGGAGCGGGCTGGCCGAGCCCACCGCGCTGCAGGAGCTCGCCGCGTCGCTCGGCATCTCCGACGTGGTGCGCTTCCTGCCGCCCCAGGGCGGTGACGACCTGGTCCACGTCTACCGCGCGGCCGATGTCGTCGCCGTGCCCAGCCACAACGAGTCGTTCGGGCTGGTGGCCCTGGAGGCGCAGGCCTGCGGCACGCCCGTGGTGGCCGCACGCGTCGGCGGGCTGCCGGTGGCCGTGGCCGAGAGCCGTTCCGGGCTGCTCGTGCCCGGGCACGGCGCGCCCGAGTGGGCCGATGCGCTCCGCTCGGCGGTCGCCCGTCGTGACGAGCTCGGGCGTGGCGCGGTCGCCCACGCGCGGCAGTTCTCCTGGGACCGCACCGCGGACGCACTGCTCGACACCTACGCCGTCGCCGCGGCCGAGTTCGTCGATCGGCAGGGGTTGTCGGTCCCACCCGTCGCGCAGCCGCCGGTCGCTGCGGGGATGATCGACCGGTGAACACCGAGAACGACGTGGACATGCTCGTGACCTCGGCCCTGCTGGAGCTGGGGGTCGACCACCACCGCCGCGAACCCGGCCAGTTCCTCGTCACCCTGCCCGGCACCAACCGCCTGCAGACGCACTGCTGGCTCATCGTGCGCGACCATTCGTTCTTCGTGCAGGCGTTCGTCTGTCGTCAGCCTGACGAGAACCACGAGGGCGTCTACCGCTTCCTGCTGCAGCGCAACGCCCGGCTCTACGGCGTGCACTACACGCTCGACCGGATCGGCGACATCCACCTCGTCGGCCGCATCCCGCTGCACGCCGTCACGTCCGACGAGATCGACCGCGTCCTCGGGCAGGTCCTCGAGGCCGCCGACGGCGACTTCAACACGTTGCTCGAACTGGGCTTCGCGAGCTCCATCCGCCGCGAGTACGCGTGGCGCTCCGACCGCGG